>JBBSRN010000051.1:0-12601 GCA_038242985.1 Propionibacteriales bacterium
AGGTAGGCCGATCCGAATCCGCCGTCGAACGATCCGACATCGGCATCGGTCTGCTTGAACTTCGCATGCTCGGCCGAGGCCAGCGTCAGGTCGGCCACGACGTGCAGGCTGTGCCCTCCCCCGGCGGCCCAGCCCGGAACCACAGCGATCACGATCTTCGGCATGAACCGGATCAACCGCTGGCACTCCAGGATGTGCAGACGGCCGAGCTTGCCCTTGTCGACGGTCTGCGGCGCCTCGCCCTCGACCTCGTACTGGTAGCCGACCCTGCCGCGGATGCGCTGGTCACCGCCGGAGCAGAACGCCCAGCCGGCGTCCTTCGGCGACGGGCCGTTGCCGGTCAGCAGCACGCAGCCGACGTCGGAGGACGAGCGCGCGTGCTCCAGCACCAGCAGCAGCTCATCGACCGTGCCGGGACGGAACGCGTTGCGCACCTCGGGTCGGTCGAACGCGATGCGGACGGTGCCGTGGGCCTTGGCGCGGTGGTAGGTCAGGTCCTGCAGATCTTCGAAACCCGGGACCGGGGTCCAGGCCGAGGCGTCGAAGATCTCCGAGACCGACTCCAGTGTGCTCATGACCGTGAGGCTATCGGTGCCCGCACCGCGATCGTGCTGCGCGATCGTCGGCGCTGCGCCATCATGGCCACCATGACCCAGCGATTCGACCGATCAGTGGCCCTCATCACCGGTGGCGCCCGCGGCATCGGCGCTGGCGTGGCCCGTGGCTACGTGGCCGCCGGCGGCCAGGTGGCGCTCGTCGGCCTGGAGCCGGACCTGCTGGCCGAGCTGGTCGCCGAGCTCGGCTCCGGTGCCGCCTTCTGGGAGGCCGACGTGCGCGACGGCGCCGCCCTGAAGCAGGCCATCGATGCCGCCGCCGAGCACTTCGGTCGCCTCGACCACGTGCTGGCCAACGCGGGCATCGCCTCGTACGGGACCGTGCGCCAGATCGACGAAGCCGCCTTCGAGCGCGTGATCGACATCAACCTCAACGGCGTCTTCCGCACCCTGAAGCACGCCACGCCCCACCTGCTGGCGTCACGCGGCTACGCGCTCACCGTCGCGTCCATGGCGTCGTTCGCCCCGCTGGCCGGGCTGGCTCCGTACACCGCCAGCAAGGCTGGCGCGGAGACCCTCACCCTGGCGTACAAGCAGGAGGTCAAGCACCTGGGCATCGACGTCGGCGTGTGCCACCCGGGCTGGATCGACACCGACATCGTCCGCGGCGCCGAGCAGGACCTGCCGACGTTCCGGGCGATCCGCGAGAAGCTGCCGTTCCCGGCGAATTCCACCACCAGCATCGAGGAGTGCGTGGCCGCGATCCTGCGTGGTTTCGCCAAGCGGTCATCGCGCGTCTACGTGCCCCAGAAGGTCGGCGTGGCCAACTGGGCGAAGGCCCTGGTGAACTCCCCGCTCGGCTTCAAGGTCACCGAGAAGTCCGCCGCGCGCAACGTCCCCACCATGGAGGCCGAGGTCGAGGCGCTGGGCCGGTTCCACCACGCGCACGTCCCCGACGCCGACTGAGCCGCCGGTCCGGGTCGTCGCGCGCTCAGACCACCTGCACCGAAGCGGCCAGCGAGACCATGTGGCCGAGGCGCGCGAGCTCGGAGGCCAGGAACTCCGGGCCGCCGTGTCGGCCCACCACCACCACGAAGGCGCGATCGGCTCGATCGCGCGCAGGGGCTGCGGCCAGCACCATGGAGTCCCACTCCGGCGCCGGTTCGACGGTCTGCGGCCGCTCGACCTGCAACCACTGCTCGACCGCTGCGACGGGGCCAGGAGCGGTGGGGGACGCAGCGCGCACCGCGGTCTTCCCGTCGACCTGTTCCACCGCCATGGCCCAGTCGGTGCGGAACGTCGCCGGCAGCACGTCGATCAGCGCGGCGATGGCGTGCCGGGCGTCCTCGGTGAATCGCTCGACCGCCTCGAGGTCCATGCTCAGGTTGGCCCCCGCGTTGTAGCGGGAGATCCACTGCACCTCGACACCGTCGAGCGCGTGGCACGCCGTCACCATGGCATCGGGCATCACCTGGGGCGGCAGCTCGAGCAGCACGTCGTCGACGACCCGCCCGTCGCCGCTGTGCTCCACGATCTCGATCGCCTCGATGTCGGCGCCCGCACCACCCAGCGCGGTCGCCAGAGCGCCCAGAGACCCTGGGACGTCGGGCAGGACGACGCGCAGGAGGAAGGCCATCTGTCCATTGTCACCGCCGCGTGTTTCGTCAGGATGTCGCGGGTATCTTGGCCACTGTGACCGCACCGCAGAAAACGCCCGCGAATTCGGCCTCTGGTACCCGCACCTCTCGTACCCGCACCGCGTTTCGCACCGTGGCGATCGCCGAGGCGTTCTCCTGGATCCTGCTGCTGTCGGCGATGTTCGCCAAGTACGTCACCCAGTCCGAGCCGCTCGGCCTCCGCGAAGGCGGCGTCCCGGTCGCCGGCATGATCCACGGTGTGGTGTTCGTGCTGCTGGTCATCGCGACGTTCGTGGCGTGGCGACGCTTCGCCTGGAGCACCCGGACGCTCCTGGTCGCCCTCGCCTCGAGCATCGTCCCGCTGGCCAGCTACGCCTTCGAGGCCGGCGCCGATCGTCGCGGCCTGCTGGCCGAGCCGGCCGGCACCGTCACCGCCGCCTGACGCCGCCGAAGCGCAGGTAGACGGCGGCGAGCAGCACCGCGAACGCCGTGAGCAGCAGGCAGGCGATCGCGACGAACACCCCGCCGTGCGCGTCGAAGTCCAAGAAGTCGTAGGGCACCCGGGCGGTGGCCGTCTCCGAGATGTCGAAGGCCGGCGAGAACGCGACAGCGCGCACCAGCGTGTAGACGAGCCAGGCGACCGGCCAGAGCAGGAACCACCATGCGGACCGGTCCAGCTGCGTGCGCGGCTGGATCAGCACGAATCCGATGATCGAGGCCGCCGGGACGATGTAGTGGAAGATCGCGTTCAGCGCGATGTCGGCGCCGGACAGCTCCAGCGATCCGGACAGGACGGTCACGTACACGATCCCGGTCACCGTGATCCCGACGAGTCCGGCCAGTCGCACGGCGCCGAACAGTCGGCCCTCGCGGTACGGATCGAGCGCCACGCCGGCGGCCCCCACCATCATCAGCAGATTCGACTGGATCGTGAAGTAGCTGAACAGGTTGACGAGGCTGCGATCGTCATCGATGTTCACCGCGACCTGCCAGATGACAGCGATCGCGATCACCGTGGCCAGCGCCGCATGCCACGCCCGGGTGACGATGGGGTTCATCGGGACATCGTGCCAGTTCGGCTCGATGCGGACGATATCCTTGTCGCCGACCGGCTGGGGGGAATCTGTGGAGCAGCACGCGCGTGGAGCGCAGCACATCGTGCGCGTCGGCGGATCCCGGGTGCTCGTCGAGCCGCCGGTGCGATTCCTCGGCCGATTCCTCATCCGGTCGACCACGCGCATCGGCTGCTTCACCGAGTTCGGCCAGCACGTGGAGGTCCAGGCGGCCGACTTCGGCCGCTACGGCGAGATCGGCAACAACACCACGATCGGCGCCACCGGCCACCCGCTCACCTGGCTCAGCGTGAACGCCTCGCAGTACAAGCACTCCACGCACGGCTGGCACCCCGCGGCCGCTGAGGCCGTGCTGGTCGATCCCGAGGCGGGCGGCCGTCAGTCCTTTCGCAGCGTCGGGCCGGACCGGTCGTGGATCGGCAACGACGTGTGGCTCGGCGCGGGCGTCGTGGTGCTGCGCGGCGCCACGATCGGCGACGGCTGCATCGTCGCGGCCAACGCGGTCGTCACCGAGGACCTGCCGCCCTACACGATCTGCGGCGGACTTCCGGCCCGGGTGCTCAAGCCACGCGTCCCGGACGACCTGCGCGACGAGCTGATCGACCTGCAGTGGTGGCGGTACTCGCCCAACCAGCTCGCAGGCGTCCCGTTCGACGACGTTGCCGCAGCGGCTCGGGAGGTGCGGCGACGCGTCGAGTCCGGTCTCGAGCCCTACGCCCCCGGCGAGGTCGAGCTCTCGCGGCCGGCGGCGGTGCCCGCACCGGTGTCGAGACGCCGACGCTGGGCCCGCCGGGTCGTCGGGCGCTGACCGCGCCGCTCCACGGCACTGGCGCCGCTCGCACCGGTGCGAAACACTGGGCGCATGCGATCCATCTGGAAGGGCGCCATCAGCTTCGGGCTGGTCAACGTCCCAGTGAAGGTCTACAGCGCCACCCAGAGCCACGACGTGTCGCTGCACCAGGTGCACGGCGAGGACGGCGGCCGGATCCGGTATCAACGCAAGTGCGAGATCTGCGGGGAGGTCGTGGCGTTCGATGAGATCCAGAAGGCCTACGACGACGGCGACCGCACGGTGGTCCTGACGCCGGAGGACCTCGCGTCCCTGCCGGCCGAGCGCAGCCACGAGATCGAGGTCATCGAGTTCGTGCCGGCCGAGCAGGTCGACGTGCTGCGCATGGACAAGAGCTACTTCCTGGAGCCCGAGGAGCGCTCGCTCAAGCCGTACACGCTGCTCCGGCAGGCGCTGGAGGACACCGACCGCACCGCGATCGCCCGATTCGCCTTGCGCCAGCGCACCCACCTCGCCGCGATGCGGGTGCGCGGCGACGTCCTGATGCTGCAGACCCTGCTGTGGGACGACGAGGTCCGCACGCCGGCGTTCGACGTCCTCAAGGGGGCCGTGAAGGTGAGCCGGAAGGAGTCCGACATGGCCAGCCAGCTCGTGGAGTCGCTGTCTGGCGACTTCGACTCCTCGGACTTCACCGATGACTACCAGGTGCAGCTGCGCACGCTGGTCGACGCGAAGCTCGACCAGGGCGATGCCCTGGACACCGACGCCACGTTCGGCCGTGAGGCCGGCCACGACGACGCCGAGGTCATCGACCTGATGGAGGCCCTGCGACGCAGCATCGACAAGCGCAAGGGCGGTGGCGGCGAGAAAGCCCCCCAGAGGGCAGCAGGGACGAAGTCGGCCGGCAAGAAGTCCAGCCCGAACAAGACGGCCGCCAAGAAGACGGCCACCACGAAGCCCACCTCGAAGAAGACGGTCGCGAAGAAGGCCGCTGCTCCCAAGACCGGCAAGAAGGCACCTGCGAAGAAGACCGGTTGACGTGCCGGGGTCCAGTCCGGCGCAGAGCGTGGTGCTCGACGGCCACCGTCTGCGGCTGACCCACCCGGACAAGGTCCTCTATCCCGAGACCGGCACCACCAAGGCCGAGGTCATCCAGTACCTGGTCACCATCGCCCCGATCCTGCTGCCGCACCTCGCGGACCGCATCGTGACGCGCAAGCGGTGGGTGCACGGGGTGGGAACTGCCGGTCAGCCCGGCGAGGTGTTCTTCGAGAAGAACCTGCCCGACTCCGCGCCGCGATGGATCCGCCGGCAGCGCATCGAGCACGACCGCCACGAAGCGCAGTACCCGTTGATCGAGCGGGCGGCGGATCTGGCCTGGCTGGGCCAGGTCAACGCCCTGGAGCTGCACGTGCCGCAGTGGCAGGTGGGCCCCGACGGAGCTCCGGGCAACCCGGACCGGCTCGTCCTTGACCTCGATCCGGGCCCCGGAGTGGGTCTGGCGGAGTGCGCTGCCGTGGCCCACGAGGCACGTGCGCTGCTGGCGGACGTCGGGCTCACTGCCATCCCGGTCACGAGCGGCTCGAAGGGGCTGCACCTGTACGCGAGCCTCGATCGGTCCCACGACTCGGACTACGTCAACACCTTCGCGAAGACGCTGGCCGAGGCGTTGCAGTCGCAGCTGCCCGAGCTGGTGGTCAGCTCGATGGCTCGCGCCGTCCGGCGGGGCCGGGTGCTGGTCGACTGGAGCCAGAACAACGGCAACAAGACGACGATCAGTCCGTACTCGCTGCGAGGCACCGTGCTGCCGCACGTCGCGGCGCCGCGGGACTGGGCCGAGATCGACGACGATCTCCAGCAGCTGTTGTTCACCGAGGTCCTGGACCGGGTCGAGTCCTCCGGTGATCTCCTGGAGTCCCTCGGTCATCGCCCCACTGCGGCTGCAGCTGCGGACCCGGACTTCGCCACGATCGACGTCATGCTCGCATCGCCGGGGAGCGCGTCGTCAGCGCAGTCAGCCGATCAGTGGTCGTATGAGATGAAGTGGGACGGCATCCGGGCGGTCGCGACCGTCGCCGACGGCGAGGTCCGCCTGACCAGCCGGAACCACCACGACCTGACCTCCGCCTACCCCGAGATCACCACCGCGCTGGCCGCTGCTGATGGTGCCGACGGCGGGCTGGGCACCGTGCTCGATGGCGAGATCGTCGCCTTCGGTGACGACGGCGCTCCCGACTTCGGGCTGCTGCAGAGCCGGATGGGTCTGACCCGTCCGCGCGACGTAACGCAGGCGTCCCAGCGCGCTCCGGTGCGGTACCTGGTCTTCGACCTGCTGGCTCACGAAGGCAGGTCCTGGCGGCACGAGCCGTACTCCGCGCGCCGGGCATCGCTGCAGGAGCTGGGCCTCGGCGACGACGAGTCCGCCGCGGTCCGGGTGCCGCCTGCCTTCGACGGGACGCTGGCCGATGCCGTCGAGCACAGCCTCGGACGGGGCCTCGAGGGGATCATCGCCAAGCGGACGCGCAGCACCTACCGCGCCGGGCGGTCGTCGTCGTGGATCAAGATCAAGCACCACCGCAGTCAGGACGTGGTCGTCTGCGGCTGGCGTCCCGGCCAAGGAGCCCGCGAGAACACGATCGGGTCGCTCGTGGTCGGGGTCCACCGCGAGGGCCGGCTGTCCTACGCCGGGCGGGTCGGAACCGGGTTCTCCGAGGCCGATCTGACGGTGCTGGCCCGGTTGCTCGCACCCCTTGAGGTGGATCAGCCGGCGGTGGCCGACGTGCCGGCCGCGGTCGCGCGGGAGGTGCGATGGGTCGAGCCACGGCTGGTCGGTGAGGTGGCGTTCACCGAATGGACCTCCGGGGGCCAGCTCCGCCACCCCAGCTGGCGAGGATTTCGACACGATGTACCCGCGACAGGTGTGCGTGATTGATTCCGCGTAGGCTCGGGCCATGATGCCGTTCAAGAGAGCGAAGAAGTCCGACCAGCTCGTCGATCGCCTGCAGGCCGTCGGTAGCGATCTCGCCGATCAGCTGTCCGATCTTGGGCACAGCGTGGCCGACAAGGCGCCCGGAGTCCGGGACCAGATCGTCGACCAGGCCCGCGACCTGAGCCAGACAGCGCGCGAGAAGGCACCCGTCGTGGGCGCCCAGATCGCCGACCAGGCCCGCGAGCTCACCCAGACCGCCCGCGAGAAGGCACCCGTCGTGGGCGCCCAGATCGCCGACCAGGCCCGCGAGCTCACTCGCGACGCCCGCGACCGGCTGCCGGACCGGGGCGACATCGAGCTGCCCGAGGCGTTGATGACCAAGGCACAGAAGAAGGCCGTCAAGAAGCAGCGTCGCCGCAAGGGCGCGAAGCGCGTGCTGTCGGTCGCGGCCATCTCTGCTGCCGGCGCAGCTGCGTTCTCGGCCTTCCGCCGCAGCCAGGCCGCTCGCGAGCCCGAGGCCACCATGCCTCCGCCCGCACCCGTCCCGCCGAAGGTCCCGAATCCGACGCACAAGGCTCCTGCGGCTGCGGCCACCCCGACACCCGCCTCCAGCGCAACGCCGGCGGCCAAGCCGGCTTCGACACCGGCCGCGCCGGTGAAGACCGCTGCCGAGCTGGCTGGCGAGACCCCGACCCCGCCGGCGAACCAGAAGCCCACGGATCCAGCGACGGACGCACCGAGGAAGACACCCCCGACGGCACCGCCCGTCTGAGCTCGCACCACCGGACCCCGGTCGCACCTGATCCAGGAGCGGCCGGGGTCCTCTCTGCCCTGCCTGTCCCGATCATCGATCAACAAGTCGACATATCGACTGATGACCTGCTCACACCTGCCTGCAATCGCAGCGAACCGGGCGCATGCTTGCGCTGGCGCGCCGACAGTGGCATGCTTGCATGCACGGTTACGCAGCAGCCGTTCACTGACACATCGCCCCTGGAGGGCTCTCGTGAACGCTGCATCAGATCAGATCACCGGCTCGCTGTTCAAGGCCCTCTCGTCAGCCTCGGCGGCCGATCGCGATCACCTCGAGGACCAGATCGTCCGGCGTCACCAGCCGTTGGCTCGATCGCTGGCCCGGCGTTACCTCGACCGTGGCGCGGACTTCGACGACCTCGTGCAGGTCGCCAACATGGCGCTGGTCAAGGCGTTGCGCGGGTTCGACGCGACCAAGGGGGCTTTCGTCCCGTTCGCCAGCGCCACCATCAGTGGTGAGCTCAAGCGGCACTTTCGAGACCACTGCTGGAGTGTTCGGCCGCCCCGACGCATCCAGGAGCTGCAGGCCGAGATCAACCGAGCCGACACGGTCCACTGGCAGGAGCACGCCTCCGCGGCCAGCTCGAGCGACTTGTCGGCGGGCCTTCAGGTGGACATCGCCGACGTGCGGGAAGCCCGGGCCGCGAACGGTTGCTACCGGGCCTCGTCGCTCGACGTGTCCATGCGGGCCGACGACCAGACCGTCGGCGATCTGCTGGTCGACGACGCAGATGACTTCGCCCATGTCGATGACATCGCCACGATCAGGCGCGCCATGCGGGATCTCGACGAGACCCAGCGCGCGCTGATCGGGATGCGGTTCTTCGACGACCTCACCCAGCAACAGATCGCCGATCGCACGGGCATCAGTCAGATGCAGGTCTCGCGCCGCCTGACTCGACTCCTGGAACAGCTGCGAGACACCATGGGAAGCGTCGCGGCCTGACCCACGAGCCCCGGCCCGCTGCGGTGGACACGACAGATACAGTGATCTCACCGGTTCAGCAGCAGCCGGTCCAACCGGATCGGAAGGTTGCTGCTCGTCGTGCGCACGCTGTTCCCGGCTTCCGATGCCCCGACGCCACGATCCGCCGGGCTCCGCAAAGCGGACCAGAGGTCAGGACCGACGCCCCTCCACGACCTCGTCGACGACACGTCCGACCAGATCGGCGTCGCCCGATCGGAGCATGATGATGTCGTGACGGTCCGCGCACCGGTCGCAGCAGTCCTCTGCGCCGGGCAGGGAAGCCTCGGTGAGCAGAGCCACCACATGGGCGTCGGCGGAGTCCAGATCGCACAGGGAACGCACGGCGGACATGCCTGCAGCCGAATCCAGCACCACCAGGGCGCGGGAGATCGAATCGATCCACCCGGCCTCGATCGACACGGTGTGCGTCGCGGCGCCGCGTGCACGGATCTCGTCAGCGATCTCGTTCACCAGCGGTCCGTGGTCGGCGAAGATCGTCACCGTGGGGCTACCAGCAGCGAATTCAGACATCGGCGGCTCCTCTCCGCCCACGACGTACCCACACCTCGGCGGGTGAAACTCCTGATGAGACCCGTTCACACCGGCTACTGAAAGTGCTTTCATGACTCCCATGCACCCGACGTCCCGTGCCCGCCCGATCGGTGAGATCGACGCGTCCACGTTCTTCTCCCAGATGGCACTGGCCCTGCACGACGAACCAGATGCCGACGCGACCGTGCAACGCGTGGCCGAGTACGCCCGCATCGCGGTCGGGTGTGACGACGCCGGCATCATGCTGGTGCACGCCCGCAAGCAGATCGAGACCGCGGCGGCCACGTCGCAGCGGGTCGTCCACTCCCACGACCTGCAGATCGTCCACGACGAGGGCCCCTGCCTCGACGCACTGGACGGCGAGCGGGTCTACCAGGTCACCGAGACCTCGAACGATCCGCGTTGGCCCACGTGGGGGCCGGCGGTGCACGAGCTCGGCATGCGGAGCGCGGTCAGCGTGCGGCTGGAGACCCGCGATCGCCGCTACGGGTCGCTGAACCTGTACGCGGCGAAGACCGGCGCGTTCGATGATGACGACATCGCCGTCGCCACCATCTTCAGCCGCCATGCCTCGGTCGCGCTGGCCGCGGCGCACAACGAGGACGGGCTGCAGGTCGCGGTCGATGCACGCAAGCTGATCGGGCAGGCCCAGGGCATCCTCATGGAGCGATTCGGCCTCGACGACGACCGCGCCTTCGCGTTCCTGCGGCGTCAGTCCCAGGATCGCAACCGCAAGCTGCGGGACATCGCCGCCTGGATCGTCCAGCACCGCGACGATCCGCAGGCACGATTCGACGCATCCGTGGCTCCGTGACACGTCGGGTCACGCAGGGCTGAGTTACGAGGACGGGCCGAACAGGGCTGGCCGAACAGATCTGGCCGAACAGATCTGCTCGGACCGATGCGGTACCCGGGGGTTCGTCCGGCTCAGGCAGCCGTGACCGGCGACCGGTTGCCGGCAGCGAGATCGGACCGCTCGCGCGGATTCATGCCGCCCCAGACTCCGTGCTCCTCGCGCACGGTCAAGGCGTGCTGAAGACACTGCTGCACGACCGGGCAGCGCTCGCAGTAGGCCTTCGCTGCGTTCTCCCGGCGATCGCGGGCGAATCCGCGCTCGTGCTCGGGGGAGAAGAACCGGTCGACATCGGTGTTGGCACAGGCACCGTCGTACTGCCACTGGTAGGACTCCCAGATGGGAGCGGGAAGCCGCTTGATGCTGACCACGGCGACGTCCTTTCTGACGCGGTGTGGCGTCCTCGTGACGCCTGCAAGCCCCCCCGTACCCCGCGCCGCGACCGCCCAAACGTCGGACGTCCTGACGTTCTAGTGAATCGCGAAGACCCGGGCCGGGAAGCCCGAGCCACCCTTCGGCTTGCCCCACGAGGCGACGATCAGCGCGCCGGCCTCGGGCACCTGGTCCAGATTCGCCATCAGCTCGATCTGCCACTTGTCGTGCTGCAGCAGCAACAGCTCCAGGCCGTAGTCGCCGGCGGAGGTGGACAGGCCGGCGTCGGTGTCGGTGGTCTCGTGGCCGAGCGCCGTGATGCCCACGCGCTCGACGAGATCGACGACCACCTCGCGGGACCACCCAGGCAGATGACTCACGCCGGCTTCGTCGTGGTTGGCGAAGGCGTCGGCGTCGGGCCACCGCTGGTGCCAGTCGGTACGCAGCGCGACGAACGATCCGGCCGGCATCGGGCCGTGGCGGTCCTCCCAGGCGGCGACGTCCTGGAGCGTCGGCACGGCGTCCGGATCCGCGCGGACCCGGTCGGAGATGTCGAGGACCACCAGCGGCAGGATCATCTGCTGCACGGGGATGTCGTCGATCGTGCGCGCTCCGTCGACGAAGTGCGACGGAGGATCGCAGTGGGTGCCCCACTGACCGACCAGCTCATAGCGGTGCACCGCGAAACCATCGGGATCGACCTGGAAGGTCTGGTTGCGCACCTCGTCGGGAAATGCCGGGAAGTGCGGCATCCCCGGGAAGAAGGCATGGGTCAGGTCGGTGAACGTGCGGGACTGCAGCTCAGCGTGCAGCTGCCACAGCGGTCGGTCGCTCGATGTGGTCACGTGGTGCTCCCCTCAGGTGGCGACCAGAGTCGCACACCCGCGATCAGCTCGCGACCGCCTCCGCGAGATGACCCAGAGAATCCTCCAGGGCACTCTGCGGCACCAGCGGGAAGGTGATCTTGCTCAGCAGGTCCTTGTCCGTGACGTGGGACCAGTCGTAGGTCACCGAGACCTGTGTGCTGTCGGGACCCTGCTGGTCGAGCTGCCAGAGCCACTCCCACCCGGGAGGCTCCGTGCCCGCCGGCGCGGTCTTCCACGCCAGCATCTTGTTCTGGTCGTAACCCGTGACGTGGTTGTCGGTCTGGTAGTCCCCGCCCATGTGGTCGCCGGTCATGTTCATCGTGAACACCTGACCGGTGCCGGTGATGCGATCGGACTTCTCATCACTGAGGACGAAGCCCGATCCGTCGAGCTCGGCGTGCCGCTCGGGATTGGACAGGACGTCGAACAACGCTCCCGCCGAGGCGTCGATCGTGCGGGTCGCGGTCATCTGCTTGTCGTTGGCCATGTCTCCACCGTGCGCCGCGTCACGCGGCTGCACAAGTCGAACGGCCGGCGGTACCGTCGCCGGGTGACCGAACCGACCCCTCGACCCGACGCTGCAGCAGGCGCGGGCCGCACCCGACAGTCCGCGATCTATGGAGGCGGCGTGCTCGGCCGGCGCCCCGCCGTCCCGGCGAGCTTCGAGGAGCTCGAGCGTCGCGCGCAGACCACCGCCTCGGCCACGGGTTGGGCCTACGTCGCCGGTGGCGCCGGGGAGGGTCGCACCATGCGCAACAACCGCGCGGCCTTCGACCGCTGGGTGACCGTGCCGCGCATGGCGCACGGCATCACCGAGCGCGACCTGTCCACCACGGTGGTCCAGACCAGGCTGCCCGCACCGCTGCTGCTCGCCCCCGTCGGCGCCGGTGCCCTGATGAGGCAGGACAGCGACGTGGCCATCGCCTCGGCCGCCGAATCGACCGGCATCCCGTACATCTACTCCAACCAGGGCTGCAGTCCGATGGAGGACTGCGCCGACGCGATGCCGACGACACCGAAGTGGGTCCAGCTGTACTGGAGCACCGACGAGGCCCTCGTCGACAGCCTGATCCAGCGAGCCGAGGCGATCGGCGCCGAGGCCCTCGTGGTCACGTTGGACACCACGATCCTCGGCTGGCGACCGCAGGACCTGACTCTCGGCTCGTTGCCGTTCGCCCAGGGCCTGGGCATCGCG
>JBBSRN010000052.1:0-12581 GCA_038242985.1 Propionibacteriales bacterium
GGGCAGATGATCACCGCCGAGGTGTTCGTCAACGCGGGCTACGGCTATGACGTCCGCGTCGAGGTGGTCGGCACCGGGGGATCGGCCTCGCTCGAGCCCCGCACCCCGGTGCTGCGGCGCATCGCCGGTCAGGCCGGCAACGTGGTCGGCAGTGACTTCGTCGCGCACTTCATCGAGTCGTACCGGCTCGAGCTCGCCGCATGGGGCGAGGCAGCGGCGCGAGGCGAGGTGGTCGGAGCGAGCGCGTGGGACGGCTACGTCGCCAACGTCGTCGCGGCAGCCGGCGTCACAGCGCTCGGATCAGGTCGCCGTGAACCGGTCGACCTGCCCGCCCGCCCCGATCTCTACTCCTGAGCCCGCCCCGTCCACCGAGTAGTCCGCCGCCCGGCCCACCGGCGGACGGATTACCACGGTGCGTAGGTCAACCGGCTCCGACCGTGGGAAGTTACCCGCGGCCGGAGGGGGCTTGCCTACGCACCGTGGTAATCAGCCCCCCGAGGACGCGGGGTGAGTCGTACGCCGAGGGCGAACAGACGCGTCGTGGCGTGTGTTCGTCGGACCAGCCGTCTAGTGTCGGAAGCGTGAACACTCCACAGACCCCTCAAGCCATGGCCGGCGAAGCCGGGCCGTCCGATCTCGACGGGCACATCTACCAAAGGCTCCTCAAGGAGCGCATCGTGTTCCTGGGATCGGAGGTCCGCGACTCCAACTCCAACGCGATCTGCGCGCAGATGCTGCTGCTGAACGCCGAGGACCCCGAGGCCGACATCTACCTGTACATCAACAGCCCCGGTGGATCGGTCGACTCCGGCATGGCGATCTACGACACGATGCAGTTCATCTCCAACGACGTCGCCACCTTCGGCATGGGCCTGGCCGCCTCGATGGGGCAGTTCCTGCTGGCGGCAGGCACCGCGGGCAAGCGTTACGCGCTGCCGCACGCGCGGATCATGATGCACCAGCCGTCCGGCGGCATCGGCGGTTCGGCCTCGGACATCAAGATCCAGGCCGAGCAGAGCATCCTGCTGAAGAAGCAGCTCAACCAGCTGCAGTCGCTGCACAGCGGGCAGACCGTCGAGCAGATCGACCTCGACTCCGACCGTGACCGCTGGTTCACGCCGGACCAGGCCAAGGAGTACGGCCTCATCGATCACGTGGTCGCGAGCGCAGGGGATGTGAAGTCATGAGTTACTACATGCCGCAGTGGGAAGAGCGCACGTCCTACGGTTTCCGCCGGATCGACCCCTACACCAAGCTGTTCGAGGACCGCATCATCATGCTGGGCACCCCGATCACCGACGATGTCGCCAACGCCGTCATGGCCCAGCTCATGTCGCTGCAGGCGATGGACCCCGATCGCGACATCAGCATCTACATCAACAGCCCCGGCGGCTCGTTCACGGCGTTGACCGCGATCTACGACACGATGCGCTACCTCAAGCCCGACATCCAGACGCTCTGCCTGGGCCAGGCGGCCTCCGCCGCAGCGATCCTGCTGGCGGCCGGCACCCCGGGCAAGCGGCTGGCGCTCCCCAACAGCCGCATCCTCATCCACCAGCCGTACACCGAGGGCACCGGCGGCCAGATCTCGGACCTGGAGATCCAGGCCAACGAGATCTTCCGCATGCGTGCGCTGATGGAGAAGATGCTCGCCGAGGCTACCGGCAAGTCGATCGAGGAGATCAGCAAGGACGTCGACCGCGACAAGATCCTCACCGCCGAGCAGGCGGTCGAGTACGGTCTCGTCGACGAGGTCCTCAACACCCTCAAGACGCCCGCCGTCTGACGACACGCCCGCTGCACGCGTTCGTAGAGGCAGACGCGAGCGCGTGTGGCGGTTAGTGTGAAGTTCGTGACCTTCGGCCGCGCGGCCGTTCCCTGCTCGAGAGAGGACCACATCCATGGCACGCATTGGTGAGACAGCCGATCTGCTGAAGTGTTCCTTCTGCGGCAAGAGCCAGAAGCAGGTCAAGAAGCTGATCGCTGGGCCGAGCAGCATCTACATCTGCGACGAGTGCATCGAGCTGTGCAACGAGATCATCGAGGAGGAGCTGGCCGAGGGTGCCGAGCTCAGCCTCGGAGAGCTGCCCAAGCCGCACGAGATCTACGAATTCCTCAACGGGTACGTCATCGGCCAGGACAGCGCCAAGAAGTCGTTGGCCGTGGCCGTCTACAACCACTACAAGCGGGTCCAGGCGCAGAGCGCCGCCGGCCGCAACAAGGACGACCACGTCGAGCTGGCCAAGTCCAACATCTTGATGGTCGGCCCCACCGGGTGCGGCAAGACCTACCTGGCGCAGACGCTCGCCCGCATGCTCAACGTGCCGTTCGCCATCGCCGACGCCACGGCCCTGACCGAAGCCGGCTACGTCGGCGAGGACGTCGAGAACATCCTGCTCAAGCTGATCCAGGCCGCTGACTACGACGTCAAGAAGGCCGAGACGGGCATCATCTACATCGACGAGGTCGACAAGATCTCGCGCAAGAGCGAGAACCCCTCCATCACCCGTGACGTGTCCGGTGAGGGCGTGCAGCAGGCGCTGCTGAAGATCCTCGAGGGCACCACGGCCTCGGTGCCGCCGCAGGGCGGTCGCAAGCACCCGCACCAGGAATTCATCCAGATCGACACCACCAACGTGCTGTTCATCGTGGGCGGCGCCTTCGCAGGGCTGGACTCGATCATCGAGCAGCGCAGCGGCAAGACCAGCCTCGGCTTCAACACCGGGAACATCCCGGCGTCGGACCTGGTCGCGCCGGAGAAGCTGTACTCCAAGGTGCTTCCCGAGGACCTGCTGAAGTTCGGTCTGATCCCCGAATTCATCGGTCGTCTGCCGGTCATCGCTGCGGTTGACAACCTCGATCGCGACGCGCTGGTCGCCATCCTCACCGAGCCGCGCAACGCGCTCACCAAGCAGTACATCAGGTTGTTCGAGATCGACGACGTCGAGCTGGAGTTCGGGCCCGGTGCCGCCGAGGCGATGGCCGAGCTCGCGCTCGCCCGTGGGACGGGTGCGCGCGGCCTGCGCTCGATCATCGAGGCGGTCCTGGAGCCGGTCATGTACGAAGTGCCCAGCCGCGACGACGTCGCCAAGGTCATCGTCACCGCCGAGACCGTCCTCGCCGGCGAGCTGCCGACCGTCCTGACCAACGACGAGATCGCTCGCAAGGCGTCCTAGCCAGCAGGGTGATCGTCGGCCGATAGGTTTGCCGCATGACCTCTGTCGACATCGCCCTGCTCGGAGCCACCGGGTTCACCGGCGGCCTCACCGCCGACTACCTCAGCACCCACCTGCCGGACGGGGCCACCTGGGCCATCGCCGGTCGCAACCCGGCGAAGCTGAAGACCGTCGCCGATCGCGTCGACGCGATCGGCGGAGTCCGGCCCGAGATCATCGCGGCCGACAGCACCGATGCCGCCTCGATGACGGCTCTCGCGGCCAGCACCCGGGTGCTGATCACGACCGTCGGACCGTACCTGCAGCACGGTGAGCCTGCCGTCAAGGCGGCCGCCGAGGCCGGCATCGCGTACGTCGACCTGACCGGCGAGCCAGAGTTCGTCGATCGCATGTGGCTGGCCTACGACGAGGTCGCGAAGCGGACGGGTGCGCGCCTGATCCACGCCTGCGGATTCGACTCCATCCCGTACGACCTGGGTGTGCTCTTCACCGTCGAGCAGATGCCGGTGGACGTGCCCATCTCGGTCAGCGGATACATCCGCGCCGGTGGCACCGCCTCCGGTGGCACCTACCACTCGGCCGTCGGGGCATTCGCAGGAATCCGCGGCGCAGGCAAGATCGCCGCGGAGCGCAAGAAGCGTGAAGCGCGTCCGGCCGGTCGCACGATCCGCGGTGGCGGGTCACTGGGACGTGGAGCCGCAGGCCAGGGCTGGGCGCTGCCGTTGCCCACCATCGACCCGCAGGTCGTGCTGCGATCGGCGCGCGCGCTCGAGCGTTACGGGCCGGAGTTCACCTACTCGCACTTCGCCCAGTTCAAGAAGCTGCCGATGCTCGTCGCCACGATGATCGGCGGGGGCGTGCTGCTCGCAGGCGCGCAGCTGGGGCCCACCCGTGCGTTGCTGCTCAAGCTCAAGAGTCAGGGCGACGGCCCCGACGAGGCCACCCGAGCGAAGTCCTGGTTCAGACTCCGACTCCACGCCGAGGGCGGCGGCGCGAACGTCACCACGGAGGTCAGCGGGGGAGACCCCGGGTACACCGAGACCGCGAAGATGCTCAGCGAATCAGCCCTGTGCCTGGCCTTTGACGAGCTGCCGGACGTCTCCGGTCAGACGACCACCGCGGTGGCGATGGGCGATGCGCTGATCCAGCGTCTGCAGCGGGCCGGGATCGTCTTTCGCACGCTCTGAGCCACGACGCTCTGGGCCCGGACAGCACGAAGGGCGCCTCCTTGGCGGTGGGCGCCCTTCGTGGTTCGGGGGATCGAGTTCGATCAGATCAATTAGACCACTGATGGCTCAGACCGGCAGGTCCAGCGTGGCGTCGACGAGGAGCTCGCCGTCGCGTGCGGTGGTCTGGACCGGTCCGCTGACGCGCCCTGCTGCGCGCACGTCGTCCAGCGCCAGGGCCAGCAGGTCCAGGGCATCCTGGGTGCCGGTGACCTGCACGAGGCTGGCCTCGGTCTTCTGCCCCACCTTGGCCGTGGACTTGGCGCCGCGAATACCGGCCAGCACCGTGGCAGCGGTCGGCATGAGGGCCGGGTCGGCCTCGGCCGTGGTGATGTCATCGGGCGTCGGCCAGATCGAACGGTGGATCGAGCCGGTCTGCCACCACGACCACACCTCCTCGGTCACGTAGGGCAGGAACGGCGCCAGCAGGCGCAGCTGGACCGACAAGGCGATGGCGAAGGCACTGCGCGCCGACGTTCCACCGTCGTCCTCGCGACGAGCGCGTTCCTTGACCAGCTCGAGGTAGTCGTCGCAGAAGTCCCAGAAGTTCTTCTCGGTGACCTCCAGGGCTGACGTGTAGTCGAAGGCCTCGAAGTGCCGGGTGGCCTCGGCGACCACGCGGCGCAGGCGTTGGAGCATGGACTGGTCGAGCGCCATCGTGACGCGCGCGGGGTCGAGGTCCTCGACCCCGGCGCCGAGTCCGTACTGGTCCTCGGCGGCGAGCACGAACTTGCTCGCGTTGAGGACCTTCATGGCCAGGCGACGGCCGACCTTCATCTGCGCCTCGTCGAACGGCGAGTCGGTTCCGGGTCGTGCGCCAGCGGCTCGCCAGCGCACGGCGTCGGCGCCGTACTTGTCCAGGATCTCGTCGGGGACGACGACGTTGCCCTTGCTCTTGGACATCTTCTTGCGGTCAGGGTCGACCACGAAGCCGGAGATGGTGGCGTGGCTCCACGGGACCGTGCCGTGCTCGAGATGGGAGCGGACCACCGTCGAGAACAACCAGGTGCGGATGATGTCGTGGGCCTGTGGGCGCACGTCCATCGGGAAGGTGCGTTCGAACAGGTCGGGATCGGTCTCCCAGCCGCACGCGATCTGCGGACTCAGGGACGAGGTGGCCCACGTGTCGAGCACGTCGGGATCGGCCATGAAGCCGTTCGGCGCACCGCGCTGGGTCTCCTCGAAGCCGGGCGGCGCCTGTGCGGCCGGATCGACCGGCAGGATGGCCTCGTCGGCCACGATCGGATCGTCGTAGTCCGGCTCGCCGGCCGGGTCGAGGCGGTACCAGACCGGGAAGGCGACGCCGAAGAAGCGCTGCCGCGAGACCAGCCAGTCACCGTTCAGGCCGTCGATCCAGTTGGTGAGGCGCGACTGCATGTACCCCGGGACCCAGTCGATCTCGTCGCCGCGGGCGATCAGCGCGGTGCGCAGATCGCCGTCGCGGCCGCCGTTGGTGAGGTACCACTGCCGCGTCGACACGATCTCCAGCGGCTTGTCGCCCTTCTCGAAGAAGTTGACCATGCGTTGGGTGGGCACCGGCTCGCCGTCCAGGTCGCCGGACTGGCCCAGCGCCGCGACCATCAGCTCGCGCGCGGTGAACGTGGTCTTGCCGGCGAGCTCCCCGTACAGGGCGACGCCGGCGTCGGTGCCGATCCAGGCTGGGACGTCGGGCAGGATACGGCCGTCGCGGCCGATCACGGTGCGGTTCGGCAGCTGGAGCTCGCGCCACCACTGGACGTCGGTGAGATCGCCGAAGGTGCAGCAGTGCACGATTCCCGAGCCCTTCTCCGGATCGGCGAGGGTGTGCGCGATGACCGGGACCTCGACGTCGAAGATCGGTGAGGTGACGGTGGTGCCGAACAGGTGGCTGTACCGCTCGTCGTCGGGATGCGCGATCAGGGCGACGGCAGCGGCGGTGAGCTCGGGGCGGGTCGTCTCGACGTGCACCGTTGAGCCGTCGGGCAGGTGGTAGGCCACCCGGTGGTAGGCGCCGGGGTAGTCGCGAGCCTCGAGCTCGGCCTGGGCGACGGCGGTCTGGAACGTCACGTCCCACAGGGTGGGGGCGTCCTGCTGATAGGCCTCGCCGCGCGCGAGATTGCGCAGGAAGGCTCGCTGGCTGGCAGCGCGGGAGTCATCCCCGATGGTCGTGTAGGTCTGCGTCCAGTCGACGCTCAGCCCGAGCGTGCGCCACAGCCGCTCGAAGACCTGCTCGTCCTCCTCGACCAGCTGGTTGCACAGCTCGATGAAGTTCTGCCGGCTGATCGGCACCTGTCGTTTCGCATCGGGTTCTGCCGGCGGCGTGTAGTCGGCCTCGTAGGGAAGCGACGGATCGCAGCGGACGCCGAAGTAGTTCTGCACCCGGCGCTCGGTGGGCAGGCCGTTGTCGTCCCAACCCATCGGGTAGAACACTTCTTTGCCACTCATCCGCTGATAGCGGGCGACCAGGTCGGTGTGGGTGTAGCTGAACACGTGTCCCACGTGCAGTGAGCCGGAGACGGTCGGCGGGGGAGTGTCGATGGAGAAGACCTCGGCGCGCGACTTCGTCCGGTCGAAGCGATACGTGCCCTGCTCCTCCCACCGCTGGGACCAGGTGGCCTCGAGGCCTTCGAGCACGGGCTTTTCGGGGACGGTGTTCACGAGGCATGAGTCTACGGGCGTGCCTCGTCAGCCCCCGACATGGTCAGCCGAGGTCGATCGGGGTCTCCTTGCGGAGTTCTGCTCGGCGCTCGGCCGTCTTCACCTCGACCAGTGCGCCCGTGCGCGTGACCTGCAACCGGATGGTGCTGTCGCCGGGCCGGTTCCGCGCCGTGGCCGAGATGCCTCCACCGCGTCCGAGCACGACGCTGTCGCCATTGGGGTCCTCATAGGTCGAGACGTCGAGGTCGGCGGCTTGCATGATCTGGGAGATCGAGTCGGCGTCGAAGGTGCCATCGACGAGGTCGACCTCGCCGGAGTATGCGTAGTAGGCCCGCTTCCCGGAGTACCCGGTGAACTCGTAGGCGCCGGTGGCAGAGTCCACGGTGGACGTGGACGCCTCGGACATCTTGGGAGCGAGGGCGCGCAGCAGGGCGACGGATTCGTCGCGCACCTGCGTCAGTCCAGCCTCGCCGGAGGCGACCTTTGGCGCCTGGGGCCCGTCCGAGCCTCCGATTCCACAGGCCGCGAGCAACATCGCCATCAGGCCCATGACGGCCACCTTTCCCCTGCTCATCGGTCGTAGCCCGTCGATACGTCTGTGGGCGTCCGGTCGTGCTCGGGGTCGACCATGGTGCGGTACCACGGGTCGTACCGCTGATCGGCACCCAGCACCTGGTCGTCGTTGCCGGCGACGATCTGGCCCATGTTGAACAGTGACTCGCTGTTGGACTGGTAGTACTGGTTGTGGTTGTAGAACGCGCCCTCGCCGGTTTCTCGATCGACGTCCTCGGCCTGGAAGCGGTGGGCCCCAAAGTCCTCGTCGGCCGGATCGAGGCCCAGCCCCGTGCCGACCCAGCCGTTGCGCGCCAGCCCCGAGACGGGGTCCCGGCTGTTGGCGCCGGTCCACACGTGATCCTCGTCGATCCCAAGATCGGAGGCGTGGTCAGCTTCGTGGCCGGCCCCTGGGCTGCCGATCAGGACGATGTCGTCGACCGGGATGCCGTGGTCGGTGGCGGCGTTGCCGACGGTCGTGGAGCCGTAGCTGTGCCCGATCGCGGTCAGGTGGGCCGGATCGAGCCCCTCCTGCCGCGTCGCCCGCACTCCGTCCAGGTAGGCGGCGAGCTGCTCCCCGCCGGCGTCGGCGAGGCCCTCGTCGATCACCTGGATGCTGTCGAGGCCGTGCAGCCCGAAGTTGGACGGCCCGTCGTAGCCGATCCACATGGTGGAGGCGACCGAGGCGTCAGGATCGGAGGCGCGGGCTGTCGAGTAGAGGTTGAAGACGCTGTCGGTGCCGTTGACGATCGTGGCGCCGTCATTCATCATGCCGGGCACCGACACCGAGACGTTGTCGGCGGTGTCGGGATTGCCGACCGACACCGCGACTGCGCCGTCGCCGCCGAACGCGGTGGGGTCGTACAGCGTCAGGTATCCGGGCACCGGCTCGTCGGTGACCGGGTCCGTGCGGTTGGCGACATTCTCGAGTGCTTCCTGGGCGGCTCGCGCCCGCTCGAGGTGTTGTTCCTCGGCAAAGCTCAGGTTCTCGCCGTTGTCCTCGCGGGTCTCCAGCGCGTCGAGGTCCAGATCGAGCGAGATGCGGTTGGCCTCGTCGCGAACGTCGGTCGGGATGCCGTTGGTGTTGCCGATGACCTCCGGACGTGCGGCGATGACGGCGCGCTGCTGGGTCGGGGAGAGCGAGGTCCACCACGTGTTGACGTCCGCGGGCGACGAGTCGTCACCGGGGGCACCGGGCAGGGTCATCGCTGCGTCGGCAGGGTCCGTCAAGGTGTCGCCGGTCTCGCGGACCTCGGCCTGGGTGTCGGCTGCCTGGAAAGCGGCGATCATCTGTTGACCGGATGTCTTGACATCTTCGAGCAGGGTCGCGTGGTCCTCATAGAGCACCGTGAGCGACGTTCTGAGGTGGCGGGAACGTTCCTTCAGCACCTCGATCTGCGCGTCGGTCGCGTCCTTCGTGGCGTTGATGTCGGTGATCAGGTCGATGCGGCGGCTGCTGAGCGTGGTGCGGCGGTCGTAGAGTCCGAGGCGTCGGACCTCGAACGCGTCCATCTCATCGGCGAAGTCCTCGACCTGGCCGCTGACCTTGCGCAGCACCAACGACTTGGAGTCCGCGTCGTCGGCGGAGTCCGAAGCAGCCGCGCCGTAGGCCTCGGCCGCGGCCCCGTACCAGTAGTCGTCGGTCCGTACGTTCGCGGCGAACGAGGCGAGGTCGTCGAGAGCCGAGGAGGTGGCGAGCAGGTCAGCCGCGAAGGCGCGCATCGATCCGGCGTCACCGGGCAGCTCGGGGATCGGGGCCGGAAATGCAGGGACGTCGATGGTGACGGTGGTCATCAGCTGCCCTCACCCATCGAGACGAGCCAGGCCTCGAACGCCTCCTGGGCGGCGTAGTCGCTTGCGGCGTACGCCTGGCTAGCGGTGAGCATCTTGTCCTCGAACGTGCGGGAGGTGTCGCGCAGCGAACCGACCATGGTCGACCACCGCTGCTTGAAGGTGTCGGCGGCACCGACGACGTCGGCCGCAGGGAACCCTGACGTGGCGGCCTCGCCAGTGCGCTGGGCGGCGCCGTCGAGGGTGTCGGCGTGCTCACGCCACTCGTACGACGACGACACGAGCTGTCCGCTGTCGATGAAGAAGCGGTCGGTCATGCGCCGGCCTCCCGGCGCAGGCTGCGCAATGCGTCGCGACCGACGGTGACGTCAGCGCCGCGCACCTCGAGGCGGCAGACGTCCTGGTGGGCCGACATGGTCACCGTGATGCCGTCTGCGGTGGCCGTCAGTCGGTGGAAGGGGCCATCGGGTGAGGTCACGCGCCAGGTGCGCGCGGTCAGCGCACCATCGGCTGCCGTGACCAGCAGGCGAGCCTCGTCGGGCTGGAGGTGGTCGACCCGTGCCGAGCGGGCGGGGGCACCGACGCCGGTGCCGATGCCGGCCTCCCACCGCACGAGCGAGTGAACCACGGGCTGTGCGGGGAGCAGGAGATCCCACATCTCGTCGAACATCTCGTCGACGTCGCGCGCCAGCCGACGGGCGTCGGGCATCGATGCCTGGGCCGGGCCGTCGACGACCGTGGCAGGCTCCGGCGGAAGTATCACGATGTCGACGTCTGGGTGGCGCCGCTGCACCACGTCCCAGAACGGATCGCCCGGAAGTGCGCCGTCATCAGGTCGGCTCATGGCGTCACGATAGCAATGTCGGACCGGCGAGGCAGGCTGTCGTTGATCGATGGCGAGACGTCACGGTGTCGGTCGGTGATCGGCCTGCTGTGCGGTGCTGCTCGCGAAGGGTGAGTCCACGGTCCAGCAGTCACTGCCCCACCCAGCGCATCGACCGGCCGTGGCCGTGGGTCCAGGCGACGGCATCGCCGTCGATGCCCAGAACGAACGAGGGGTGTCCTTGCGGTGGGGCAGGCCCGGTGGAGGTGATCGACGGCAGGACCTTCTTCGCCTCGTTGCTGACCCAATGGCACGCGCCGTCACTGACCAAAGAACGGATGAGGCGGTCGAACTGGATTCGTTCGTCCTCATCGAGGTAGGCGATCACCGCGCTGTGGAACACGACGACCGGACCATGCTGGCCGGCTTCGGCGACCAGGCGGGGCAGATCGTCGAGCAGATTCCCCTCGGTGAGGACGGGGCGGTCGCGTCCTGCGATCTCGATGGCCGTCTGCAACCGTTCACGGCGGGCCCGGTGTTCTGGCCACACCAGGTTCTCCAGCCAGCGCATCGCGTCGGCATCGACGATGTCCAGCGGATGCAGGTCCACTCCCGCGCGTCGAGCGACTCGCAGGGGACGGGTGGGCAGGGGCGCCGGCCCACGCACCCGGCAGGCAAGCTCGGTGTCGGTGTCGGTGTCGGTGTCGGTGTCGGTGTCGGTGTGGGTGTCGGTGTTGGCCCCCAGGACGACGTCGCCGGCGTCGGTGGACCACCGGTAGTCCCAGCGATCGGGGTACAGGCACAGGCCGGCGCTCGCGCCGATCTCGAGCAACGACAGTGCGGGGGACGTGTCCTCGGGCTGCAGCGTCGCGAACGCGGGAGTGAGGGTCGCGAGTCGTCCCACCTCATTGGTCTGGGTTGCGCGAGCCAGGATCGTCCGTCGAACGGGTCCACCTGCCTCGTCGTCGCCGAGCAGGGCGGCCCGGAGGCCTGAGTAGGGCCCGGGTGCATCGACGCCGTGCCAACGTGCGGCGGCGAACACGAGATTCGGTTGCTGCTTGATGCGGGGCAGAGTGGCGATCCACCGGAGAGCCTCAGGATCCTGCGCGACAGCGGAGGCCCATTGCGTGAAGCACGGCGAGTCCCCAGCGTGTTCTGCGAACTCCCGGTACTGATCGGTCAGATCGTGCCAGAGGTCCACGCCCGGTCAGGCCCTGTGCTCGGGAGCGCCGGCGCTCTCGACCGGTTCTGCAGGGTGCACGTGGTCGGCGAGGTGGGATTCTCCGCCGTCGGTGCGCCACAGGTTGCTCGGCCACCACATCCAGCGGCCGATGTCGAGGTTCAGGGCGGTGACCAGGACCGAGCGCACGATGATCGTGTCCAGCAGGACGCCCAGCGCGACGGCGAAGCCGAGCTCGGCCAGGAACACGATCGGCAGGGAGCCGAGCGCGGCGAACGTGCCGGCCAGGACCAGCCCGGCCGAGGTGATGACGCCACCGGTCGCGCCCAACGCGATCAGCGAGCCGCGGTGGGTGCCCACGCGCAACGACTCCTCGCGCACCCGTGTCATCAAGAAGATGTTGTAGTCGATGCCCAGCGCCACCAGGAACACGAACGCGAACAGCGGGAACGAGGAGTCCGCTCCCGCGAAGCCGAACACGTGCCGAAAGATCAGCGCGCTGATGCCGAGAGCCGCGGCGAACGACAGCACCACGGTGGCCAGCAGCACCACGGGTGCGACCACGGAGCGCAGCAGCAGGCCGAGGATCAGCACCACCGCGAGCAAGATGATGGGGATGATCAGCAGGTTGTCGGCCGAGGACGCATCCTGCACGTCCTTGTTGATCGCGGTCTGCCCGCCGACCAGGGCGTCGGCGCCGTCGACGGCGCCCACGGAGTCGCGAGCGCGATCGACGGTGTCGAAGGCGGCGTCTGAGTCCGGCTGTGACGACAGCGTGCCCTCGATCAGTGCGAGACCGTTCTTCATCGCGACCACCGTGACGGTTGGACCGTCGATTCCCTCGGTCGTGCCCAGAGCACTTGCCACGACCTTGGCGTCGTCGGCGTTCGCGATCACCTGCACGGGCGAACCGGCGCCTTCGGGGTAGTGCTTGGCAAGCTCGTTCTCGGCCTTCACCGACGGCTGGGTCGTGGTGAAGGTGTCGGCGTTGCTCAGGCCGGTGGCGTTGAGCTGCACGATCCCGATCGAGAGTCCCACCAGCACGACGGTCGTAGCCACCCACACGAGGCGGGGTGCCTTCTCGATCCCGCGCCCCACCCGCGACCAGATGCCCGAGTCGGTGCTGGCCGGTGTGCCGAACCGCGGGATGAACGGCCAGAACACCCAGCGGCCGAACACGACCAGCAGGGCCGGCA
>JBBSRN010000053.1:0-12432 GCA_038242985.1 Propionibacteriales bacterium
GGCCGCGCCCATCACCGCGACGAACGAGGCGGTGTTGATGATCGACCCCCGGCCCTGCTCCAGCATGTAGGGCAGGGCGGCCTTGCAGCACAGGTAGACGCTGGTCAGATTGACGTCCTGCACCCGTTTCCAGGCTTCGAGATCGGTGTTCAGGATCGAGTCGTCCTCCGGCGGGGAGATCCCCGCGTTGTTGAAGGCGATGTCGACCGAGCCGTACGTGTCGTGCGCGGCCTTGAACAGCGCGTCGACCTGGTCCTTGTCGGTCACGTCCACGTGCACGTACGTGCCACCGATCTCCTCGGCGATGCCGGGGCCCTTGGCGTCGTCGAGGTCACCGATGACGACGTTGGCGCCCTCCTCGGAGAACCGCCTGACGGTGGCCAGCCCGATGCCCGAGCACCCGCCGGTGACGACGGCGGTCCTGCCTGCGATGCGTCCTGCCATGGGGTCCAGCTCCTCTACTCGTTGCTGATGAAGACGTTCTTGACGTCGGTGAACGCGTGGGGCGCGTCCGGCCCGAGCTCGCGGCCGATGCCGGACTGCTTGAATCCGCCGAACGGGGTCCAGTACCGCACTGCCGCGTGCGAGTTGACGCTCAGCGTGCCGGTCTCGACCGCGCGGGACACCCGCAGCGCCCGGCCGACGTCCCGGGTGAAGATCGAGCCGGACAGACCGAACTCGGTGTCGTTGGCCAGCGCGACGGCCTCGGCCTCGTCGTCGAAGGCCATGACCGCGACCACCGGCCCGAAGACCTCCTCGCGCCAGATGGGGGCTGCCGGGTCGTCGGCGAGCACGACGGTGGGGGCGAACCAGAAGCCGGGACCGGTCGGGGCCGAGCCGGCGAACGCGACCTCGACGTCGTCGACGAATCCCTGCACGGTGGATCGCTGCGCGGCCGAGATCAGCGGACCCATCTCGGCGTCGCGGTCGATCGGATCGAGCACCTTGACGCCGCGGACGGCCGGCTCGAGCAACGACACGAACTCCTCGTAGACCGAGCGCTGCACCAGGATGCGTGATCGGGCGCAGCAGTCCTGCCCCGCGTTGTCGAAGACCGCGTACGGCGCGCTGGCCGCAGCCTTCGCCAGATCGGCGTCGTCGAACACGATGTTCGCGCTCTTGCCGCCGAGCTCGAGGGTGACCCGCTTCATCTGGTCCGCGCAACCGGCCATGATCTTCTTGCCGACCTCGGTCGATCCGGTGAAGCACACCTTGCGCACCAGGGGGTGGGTCACGAAGCGGTCACCGACGATCGAGCCCTTGCCGGGAACGACGGTGAAGACGCCCTCGGGGATGCCTGCCTCGCGGGCGAGCTCGCCGAGCCGGATCGCGGTGAGCGGAGTGAGCTCGGCAGGCTTGAGCACGACCGTGTTGCCGGCGGCCAGTGCCGGCGCGAAGCCCCAGCCGGCGATCGGCATCGGAAAGTTCCAGGGCACGATGATGCCGACCACGCCGAGCGGCTCGTGGAACGTGATGTCGATGCCGCCGGCGACCGGGATCTGGTGTCCGGTCAGCCGTTCCGGCGCGGCGGAGTAGTAGTTGAGGACGTCGCGGACGTTGCGCGCCTCCCAGGTCGCGTTGCTCCAGGTGTGCCCGGCGTTGCGGACCTCGATCTCGGCCAGCTCCTCGACGTGCTCGTCGACCACGGCGGCGAATCGTCGCAGCAGCCTGGCCCGCTCTCCGGGCGCGACGTCGCGCCACGCAGGAAACGCCTCGGCCGCGCGCTCGATCGCCGCATCGGCCATCGCCAGATCCGCCATGACGACGTCGACGAACGGCTCACCGTTCGCCGGATTGATCACGCTGTACGTACTGGTCACAACATTTCCTCCTTGACCTGCTGATCTTCTGGACCACGCGTCCCGACCATGGGCCGGAGCGAAGCGACGGCTGGGCGCCCACACGAAGTGTGGCAGCGACGAAGTCGCTGAACGGACGAAGTCCGTGCGTCGCCTGCGACGAAGTCGCTGAACGGACGAAGTCCGTGCGTCGCCTGCGACGAAGTCGCAGTGACGGGCGAAGCCCGTCAGAGCCGTTCGAAGCCCCTCCGCAGCTCCCAGTCGGTGACCGCTGCGTCGAACGCCTTCAGCTCGACGTCGGCCATGTTGGTGTAGTGCTGGACGACGTCCTCGCCGAACAGGGCGAGTGCCACCTCCGAGCTCGCCCATGCCTCGCGTGCCTCGTGCAGCGTGCCCGGCACCTTCGGCTTGCCCGACGTGTAGGCGTTGCCGGTCTGCTCCGGCTCGAGCTCCAGGCCCTGCTCGATCCCGTGCAGCCCGCCGGCCAGCATCGCCGCCAGCGCGAGGTACGGGTTGACGTCTCCGCCCGGCACCCGGTTCTCCAGTCGAGCGCTGGCGCCGTGACCCACCAGGCGTACCGCGCACGTGCGGTTGTCCAGTCCCCACGCGACCGTCGTCGGCGCGAACGATCCGTCGGCGAAACGCTTGTAGGAGTTGATGTTGGGCGCGTACAGCAGCGTGAAGTCGCGCATCGTGGCCAGCACGCCGGCGATGAACTGGTCGTAGACCGGCGTGCGCTGCCCCCCGCCCTCGGCATCGTCGTCCCAGAAGGCGATCTTCCCCTCCGCATCCCGCAACGACAGGTGGATGTGGCACGAGCTGCCCTCGCGCTCGTCGAACTTGGCCATGAAGGTCAGCGACTTGCCGTGCTTGGCAGCGATCTCCTTGGCCGCGGTCTTGTAGACCGAGTGGTTGTCGGCGCTGACCATCACCTCGTCGTACAGGAAGCCGATCTCGTGCTGGCCGAAGTTGCACTCACCCTTGGCTGCCTCCACGTGCATGCCCGCGGCGTACATCGTGTTGCGGATGTCGCGCAGCAGTGGCTCGACCCTGGTGCCGCCCATGATCGAGTAGTCGACGTTGTACTGGTTGGACGGACGCAGATCGCGGTAGCCCGAGCTCCACGCCTCCTCGAACGTGGTGTCGAACACGATGAACTCCAGCTCGGTGCCGGCCCACGCCGTGAATCCGGCGTCAGCGGCCTTCTGCACCTGGGTGGCGAGGATCGTGCGCGGCGACTGCACGACCGGGGCGTGGTCCAGCCACACCAGGTCGCACTGGATCATTGCCGTGGCCGGCAGGTGTTCCAGGACCCGGATGGTGCCGAGGTCCATCGCGAACTCCATGTCGCCGTAGCCGGTCTCCCACGAGCTCATCGCGTAGCCCTCGACCGTGTTCATGTCGACGTCGACGCTCAGCAGGTAGTTGCAGCCCTCGGTGCCGTGCTCCAGCACGACGTCCAGGAAGAACCGCCCGTGCAGGCGCTTGCCCTGCAGCCTGCCCTGCATGTCGGTGAACGCCACGATCACGGTGTCCACCAGCTGCGGATCATCGGCAGGCGCCTCGATGCGGCGCGTCAGCTCCGCCAGGCTCAGCAGTCGGGGATGCGGTTCACTCATGCTCGTCCTTCCTCGCGCGTCGTGACAGTCACGACGCGATCTTCTCCCCGCTCGGATCATAGAGCGGTCTCAGGCTGATCCGCACCGGCGTGCGGCGACCGCCGACGTCGAGCTCGTACGTGCCGGCGCCCACGAAGGCGGCATCGGCGACGACGCCCGTCGGCGCGTTGACCCAGGCCAGTCCGACACCACAGCCGAGGGTGGCCGCCCAGGTCCCCGAGGTGGCATGACCAGCCGGTACGCCGTCGCGGACCAGCAGCTCCCCACCCCAGACCATGACGTCCGGGTCGGTCACGGCGAAGGACACCAGGCGGCGCGCCGGGCCGGCCGCCTTGGCGCGCTCGACCGCCGCTCGCCCGAGGAAGTCGACGTCGGTGCGCAGCTTGCAGGTGAACGAGAGACCGGCCTCGACCGGATCGACGTCGGGGGTGAGCTCACGGCCGAAGGCGCGATAACCCTTCTCCAGACGCATCGCCTCGATGGTGTGGTAGCCGGCGTCGAGGAGTCCGAGGGCGTCTCCGGCCGCGTGCAGGGCGTCGTGGAGCGCCACGGCGTCCTCGACTGCGACGTACAGCTCCCAGCCCAGCTCGCCGACGTAGGTGATGCGGGTGGCCCGGACCTCGATCCCGGCCAGCGTGATGACTGCGCTGGTGCCGAACGCGAAGTCGGCGTCGTCCATCCCCGCCCCGCCCAGACACTCCAGCAGCTGCCGCGACCGTGGCCCCATCAGTCCGAGCACGGCGAGGCTGTCGGTCAGGTCCTCGATCCGGACGTCGAGCCCGTCGGGCACGTGCCGGCGGATCCAGTCCTGGTCGCGCACGGTGCTGGCCGAGCTGCTCACCAGCAGGTACTCCTCGGCACTCACCCGGGTCACCGTCAGGTCGGACTCGTACCCGCCGCGCGCATTCAGCAGCGCGGTGTACACGGTGCGGCCCGGTCGGACTGCGACGTCGTTGCTGCAGATCCACTGCAGCGCGTCCTCGGCGCCGGGGCCGGCGATGCGGTACTTGGAGAACGACGTCTGGTCGAACACGGCCACCGCCTGGCGACAGGCCCGCTGCTCGGCGATCGTCCACGGCAACCAGTGCGGCAGGCCCCACGTGTACTCGATCGCCGGATCGACGCCCGCGGGCGCGAACACCAGGGGCCGCTCCCAGCCCATCCGGCTCCCGAACGACGCGTTGGCGGCAGCCAGGCGCTCGTGCACCGGCGAGGTGCGCAACGGCCGCGCCGACTCGAACTCCCGATTGGGCCACGGCACCGCGTAGTGCAGGCCGAGCACCTCCGAGACGCGGTCGTGCAGGTAGCCCAGGTCGTTCTGGAAGGCGCCGAACCGGCGGATGTCGACGGCCAGCAGGTCCATGGTGGGCTCGCCCTCCACGATCCACTCCGCGAGCGCCCGACCCGCACCGCCGGCCGAGGCGATGCCCACGGAGTTGAAGCCCGCGCCGACGAAGAATCCGCGCAGCCCCGGCGCCTCGCCGAGGATGAACTGGTTGTCGGGGGTGAAGCTCTCCGGCCCGTTGTAGAACTTGCGGATGCCCGTCTCGTGCAGCACCGGGACGCGTTCGAGGGCGCTGTCCATCAGCACCTGGAAGTGGTCCCAGTCCTCGCCCAGGAGCTGGAACTCAAAGGGGTACGGCAGCCGGTCCGGTGCCAGCCACGGCTTGGCCTCGGGCTCGAAGCCACCGACCACGAGCCCACCGACCTCTTCCTTCATGTACGTGTAGCCGTCGGGATCGCGCAGGATCGGCAGATCCGGTCGCACCCCGTCGATCTGGTCGGTCACGACGTAGAAGTGCTCCGCAGAGTGCAACGGCACCGCGACTCCCACCTCGGCCGCCAGCTGGTGCGCCCACTGGCCGGCGCAGTTGACCACGATCTCGGCCTCGACGTCGCCGTCGTCGGTGCGCACCCCCGTGACCCGCCCGGCCTCGGTGAGCACCTGGCGGACGCGCACGTGCTCGAGGATCGTCACGCCACCGCGACGGGCGCCGCGAGCCAGGGCCTGCGTCACGTCGGTCGGGTTGGCCGTGCCGTCACCGGGCAGCCAGATGGCGCCGACGAGATCGTCGATCGCCAGCAGCGGGTGACGGTCCAGAGCCTGCTGCGGGGTCAGCAGCTCGCACTCCAGATCGAACGCGGCTGCCGTCGCGGCCGTGCGGCGCAGCTGCTCCATGCGGTCGGGGGTGCGTGCCACCGTGACGCCACCGACCCGCTTGAACCCGGTGGACAGACCGACGTCGGCCTCGAGGCGCTCGTACAACGCGGCGCTGTACTGCACCAGCGCGGTGCCGGACTGGGTGGCGCGCAGCTGACCGACGAGTCCGGCGGCGTGCCATGTGGTGCCGCAGGACAGCTCACCCTGCTCGAGCAGGACGACATCGGTCTCGCCGGCCAGGGTCAGGTGGTACGCCACGCTCGTCCCGATGATGCCGCCCCCGATGATCACGATCCGGGCCCGTTGGGGGACGCTCATGCCCACCCCGCGCACCGGTCGAGCCACTGCCCGAACCGCGCGTCCTCGAAATCGGCGACCGCCAGCTCGAAGCGTTCGGTGCCCCACCCGTGGAAGTCGAACTCGTCCTCCATCGACGCCGCCTGGATGAAGCCCCACAGCGCCCATCCGTAGCGCGACACCGTCGCCTGCACCCGGGCCCGGGCGACCAGCTGCGGATCCTCGTGCCCGACGTACGCCGTCACCATCTCGACGAGATGCTCCTCATCGAGACCACACTCCGTCCAGCAGTTGCCGAGGTCGAAGTACGGGTCCCCGTTGCCGGAGTACTCGTAGTCGATCAGCCACAACCGGTCGACCGTGTCGATGATGTTGCCGGCGAGCAGGTCGTTGTGGCACGGCACCGGTCCCTCCGGAAGCGCGGCGAGCGCGTGCTGCGCGCGGACGAAGTCGTCGTGCCACCGCTCGTAGTCCGCCGGGATCGCGAAGTCGTTCTCCCGGCAGGTGCGCAGGTATCCGGCCTGACGCTCGAACATGTCGAACTCGCCCACGAACGACGGACCGGAGTGCAACGACCGCAGGATCGACATCGTCCGGGCGATCATGCCGGGCTCGCGCAGGTCTTCGGCGGTGCAGGTGCGCCCGTCGACGTAGCCGATCACCAGGATGTTCAGGTCCGGCCGGTAGTCCACGAACGGGGCGCCGACGCCGGACCGGGCGGCGGACACCGTGTTGTGGAACTCCGCGACGCGGTCGATCTGCAGCAGAACGCTGTCGCTTCGGGTGCAGCGTGCCACGAAGGCGCCGTCGTCGGTGGTCACGGTGTAGTTGCGGTTGGTCAGGCCGCCGGGAAGATCCGCCACGACGCGATGGGGGCCGGCGAGGGCGGGGATCTTGTCGAAGACCTCTTCGGCCTCGGGGCTCATCGCGCGATCTCCGTCAGGAGACTGATGCGGGTGCGGTCGGCGCGGTACCGATCGCGCGCGAACTCCACCGGCACTCCGGACTCGGTGACCGCGCGGCGGGTGACCAGCATGACCGGATCGCCCGGGCCGATCTCCAGCAGATCGGCGTGCTCGGGCGTGGCGATCTCCGGCTCGAGCCACTCCTGGGCGTGGTGCGGAGCCAGGTCGTACCGCTGGTTCATCACGACATAGAGCGAGCCGGTCAGGTCCTGCTCGACCAGATCGACGAAGAGGTGGGCGGGCAGGAAAGAGTGTTCGAGGGCCAGCGGCTCGCGGTCGGCCGAGCGCACGCGCACCAGCTCGACGACCTGGTCGTCCCCGCTCAGCTCGAGATTCTCTGCCACCTCGTCGGGGGGAGGGACCACCGCGACGCCCACCAGCCGCGCCCCGGCCCGACGACGGGCGCGACGCATCTGCTCGGTGAAACCGGCCATCCCGGTCAGGTCGACGTCGATCTTGGGGGTCCGCACGAAGGTGCCGCCGATCCGGCCACGACGCCGCTCGAGCCAGCCGTGCTGCTCCAGCGATCCGAGGGCCTGCCGCAGGGTCATGCGGCTGACCCCCAGCCCGGCTGCGAGCTGGTCCTCCGCGGGGAGGCGATCGCCGGCGCGCACCGCGCCGCTGCGGATCCGCGACAGCAGCCACGCCGCGATGCGCGCATGCGACGGCTCGTCCGTCGACGACGCGAGATCGGGCTGGTCGCCCAGTGCCGCGTCGCCGACGTCCAGAGTCCTCATCAGTTCCTTCAGTCAGTCATCGAACGCGTCGGAGACTGCCGAGTCGATCGTGATCTTGGGGCCGGTGAACCACTTCTTAGCGGAGACCTGCCACCAGATGGCCAGCAGGATCAGGGTGCCGCCGGTGAGGATCGGTGCGTAGTTGACGCTCTCCCACGAGAAGTCCTTGGCACCGATCCAGCCGGACGGCACGAACGGCAAGATGAAGTACACCGAGATGATGGCGATCTCGGCGACCGCGATCAGGTTCATCCACTTGTACTTGTTGCCGAGGGTCCAGCTGCCGGGCTCGAACGCGTCGCCCATGCGCCACCTGAGGAAGATCGGGATGGCGAAGGCCAGGTAGAGCCCGATCACCGCCACGGAGGTGATGGCGTAGAACGCCAGCGGGATGCCGCCCACGCCCACGAGGGCAGGCAGCGTGATGAGTGCACCGATGACGGCGGCGAAGACGACGGCGTTGGCCGGGACCCGGGTCTTGGGGTTGACCTTGGCCCACAGGCTCGAGCCGGGGATCGCCCCGTCACGACTGAACGCGAACGTCATGCGTGAGGTACTGGTCAGGCAGGCGATCGTGCAGAAGAACTGACCGGCCGTCGAGATCAGCAGGACCACGAAGTGCCAGCCGTCGCCGAGTGCCTGACTGAAGATCGCATCGACGGCACCACCGCCGGCGGTGACGGCGTCGGCGTCCTGGACGGCGAACAGGAACGACAGCAGGAGCACGTACCCGCCCACCGCGGAGTAGAAGATCGACCGCCAGATTCCTTGTGCAGCGCCCTTGGCCGCTCCCTCGGTCTCCTCCGACAGGTGGGCCGACGCGTCGAATCCGGTGATCGTGTACTGGGTCAGCAGGAATCCGAGCGGCAGCACGAGGAACCAGTACTTGCCGTCGGCGTAGCCGGAGTTGTTGATGCGCTCGGTGAAGACGAAGTCCACGCTCTGGTGCGTCTCGGGGATGATGATGAGGATCGCGATGACCGCCGCCGCGCCGGCCACGTGCCACCAGACCGAGATGTTGTTCAGCACGGCCAGCAGGTGGCCGCTGAAGATGTTGAGACTGGCCGCGACGAACAGGATCGCCAGGAACAAGATGTACACCCGGCCCAAGGAGTACCCGTCGAGCCAGCTGCTGCTGATGGTGCTCAGCGTCAGGTCGAGGAAGGTCGCGCAGCCGTAGGCGACCGACGCCGTGACCGCGAGCAGTCCGATCAGGTTCAGCCAACCGGTGAAGAAGCCGGCAGCGGGACCTCCCATCTTGGCTGCCCACCAGTAGATGCCGCCGGACGTCGGATAGGCCGACACCAGCTCGGCCATCGTGAAGCCGATGATCAGGATCAAGGTGGCGATGATCGGCCAGCCCCAGGAGATGGCCACCGGGCCACCGTTGTTCCACGCCTGACCGAAGGTCGTGAAGCAACCCGCGAGGATCGAGATGATCGAGAAGGAGATCGCGAAGTTCGAGAAGCCGGACCAGTTGCGACTGAGCTCCTGCTTGTAGCCCAACGAGGCCAACAATTTTTCGTCGGCGTTGAGTTCATCGGTCATCGGCGGCACTCGCTCTCAGAGAAGTTGAGTGATGCTAGCGCCGATCAGCGTCAATGATCTAGACCTTTGGAAAGATCGATCCAGAAAGCCGCTCGCGGGCCATCGGTCAGCCGTCTTCGGAGGACCGACGCGACCGCAGCTCGTCGCGCTCCCCCTTGAGCCGCTCGACCTGATGCCTGCGCTGCTTCATGCGCATGCCGGCACCCCTGATGGCGATGGCGAGCAGCGCACCCACCACGGCCCCGATCAGGGTCGCCACCCGAAAGTTGGGAGCGTCGACGTCCATGATGCGTTCGCCGGCATGGGCAGCCTTGCTGTTGCCCACGACGACCGCCAGCGTGAGCCAGTTGGGCGCGGCCAGCACGACCGCCACCACCGCCACGACGCCTCGCCAGGTCCAGGAGAAGAACCGCCGTCGGATCTGGAACAGCAGCAGCAACGGAAGGGCGGTGAACACGAAGCCGTAGAACAGGCCCCAGGTCGTGCCCGCGACGAATCCTCCCTGCACCTGGTCGGCGACGCGCTGCGCCCACCACCTCGGAAAGAAGGCCGCCGAGATCTTCAGCGCGAAGTAGCCCGCGATGAGGACCACCAGCACCAGCACGGCCCGGCGCACCCATCGTCCCGGCGCGATCGTGGACCGTACGTCTTCGTCGCGGTAGTCGGTCGCGTCGTCCTCGGGCCTCGAGCGGTGGGCCGCCGAGCCGTCGTCGCGCGAGGCCAGCTCGTCATCGTGTGCCATGTCGACATCATGGCACCGGTCAGCTCGGCACCCGATCAGCTCGGCACCCGATCAGCTCGGCACCCGATCAGCTCGGCACCGGATCATTTCAGCACCGTGCCCATCGCGGCCCACTCGGCTCGATCGACCACACCGTCCGTCTGCAGTCCGTGCCTGCCCTGCATCGCGACGACCGCCGCCCTGGTCACCGGACCGAAGTACCCGGTGCGCTGCACTGCGGGGAGACCGAGCGCCGCCTGCACCACGACGACGCGAGCCGACACGTCCTCCGGTCGGATCGTGATCGACCGGTAGCGCTCGACGCCGTAGCTGATCGCCCTGTTCACGTCGTACGCCGAGCCGGTGGGCCGCTTCGTCACGCTGCCCGGATCGAGGGCGCTCCACGTCGGTCCGTCGAGCGCGCCGGTGTAGACGATGTCGTTGGCCTTCTGGAACGCTCGGACCGCAGCGAGCGTGGCGCCGTCGAAACGGCCGGTGCGGCTGGCGCCGAGCAGGATCTGCGCCGCCCTGACGTCCGCCCCCGTGGTCCCGTGGACCCGATCGGGGCGCGACGTCGCGTACAGCTCGGCGACCGGAGCCGGACATGATCCCGTGCGCGGGACGTTGGTCAGGATCGCGAGATTGCCGGTGAATCGCGCGCACGGTCCGAGATCGGTCGGGCTGACCTTCCCGGTCCAGAACGAGGTGTGGGCGCGCGCGCCGTTCCAGCTCAGCGAGATGTGCACGTGATCGCGATGCCCCGAGCTGGGTCGCCACCCCTCCTTCGCCCGGTAGACCGCCCAGATCTTCGCGTCGTGGATCACGTACATGATGCCGAGCCGGCGGGCGTTCCGGCCCGAGTCCCGGGTGATCCACGACAGGAAGTCTGCGGCCGCGGCCTTCTCGGTCCTGCTCCTCGGGTCGATCATCCAGTCCCACGCGCGCCCCTCGGAGTGCTCCGAGACGCCCTCGGTGCAGCCGCGGCTGATGTTGCCCCGGCCCCCGGCTCCATAGGTGCGGAGGACGAGATCGCGCAGCTTCGCCGCGCCGATCTTGTCGACCGGCCAGCAGCCGGCCTGCGGCAGGTACGGCGACGCCGGGTCGAGCTGCGGCGGCAGCTTCACCGGCGACTTCAACCCCGTGGGACTGGCCGGCAGCGAGATCGGTGGCGAACCGGCCGCGACGGCGGGGGTCGACGCCAGGCCCGTGAGTGCCAGCACGATCGCGATCGCGACGGCGGCGGTCCTCGGTGCACGCACGACGGCTCCACTTCACACACACGGGACGGGACGGGACGAAGGTCCTAGTGTGGCGCCAGTGTCCGCCGTTGTCAGCCGTTCGCCGGATCCCGCCCCGTCCGGAGCGTCGGCTAGGTTCGTGGCGTGCGTATCGCCACGTGGAACGTCAACTCCATCCGTAGCCGGATCGACCGTGTCACCGCCTTCCTGGGCCGTCATGACGTCGATGTGCTCGCGATCCAGGAGACCAAGTGCCGTGAGGACCAGTTCCCCGCCCTCGAGCTGAGCTCGATGGGCTACGAGGTGGCCCACTTCGGGGTGAACCAGTGGAATGGGGTCGCTCTCATCTCCCGCGTCGGTCTTGACGACGTCGCCACCTGCTTCGCTGACGACCAGCCTCAGTTCGGCGATCCGGAGATCCTCGAGCCCCGCGCCATCGGCGCGACCTGCGGCGGGGTGCGCGTGTGGAGCCTCTACGTGCCCAACGGTCGCGAGATCGGCGACCCGCACTACGACTACAAGCTGGCCTGGCTCGAATCGCTGCGGCAGTCGGCGCGGCAGTGGATGGCCGATGATCCCGAGGCGCAGGTGGCACTCACCGGCGACTGGAACGTCGCCCCCCTGGACGAGGACGTCTGGGACGTGGCTGCGTTCGAGGGACACACGCACGTGTCAGCCCCCGAGCGCGCCGCCTTCGCCGCGATCGTCGACGAGGGCTACGCCGACATCGTGCGTCCGCACACCCCCGGACCCGGCACGTACACATACTGGGACTACCAGCGTCTGCGCTTCCCCAAGAAGGAAGGCATGCGCATCGACTTCGCCCTCGCCTCACCTGCCCTGGCCCGTCGGGTCGACACGGCGTGGATCGATCGCGAGGAGCGCAAGGGCAAGGGCGCCAGCGACCACGCGCCGGTCGTCGTGGACCTGCTCGAAGACTGACCCCCGCGAGCGTTGCTCAGCTGAGCCAGGTGGGACGCAGCGGCCAGCTGGCGCCGCCATGCGCGTCGGGCTTGACCGCGAGCACGTGGTGCAGCTCGATCTCGTTGCGCTCGAAGGCCAGTCGGGAGGCGGCCATGTAGAGGCCCCACACCTTCGCGCGACCCAGGCTGACCTCCTCCAGGCACTCGTCCCAGTGCTCGACGAGGTTCTCGCACCACCCCGCGAGGGTCATCGCGTAGTGCTCCCGCAGATTCTCCACGTGCCGCACCTCGAGCCCGGACTCCTGCGCCGCGACGGTGATGCGCCCGACGCCGGAGAGCTCGCCGTCGGGGAAGACGTAGCGGTCGATGAAGGCGCCCGTGGAGATGGTCTTGTTGTTGGGACGCGTGATGCAGTGGTTCAGGA
>JBBSRN010000054.1:0-12359 GCA_038242985.1 Propionibacteriales bacterium
GACCTCTTCGCGGCCGTCGAAGTCGGCTGCGACACGTTCGACTGCGTCGGACCGTCCCGCGTGGCTCGGTCGTCGCGGGTCTACACGCCCGACGGGCGCGAGAACGTGCTCGTCGCGGCATCGCGGCGCAACTTCGACCCGATCGACGCCGAGTGCGACTGCTACACCTGCGCGCACTATTCACGCGCCTACCTGCATCACCTGTTCAAGGCCAAGGAGTACAACGCCGCGACGCTGTGCACCATTCACAACGAGCGCTTCATCGTCCGGCTCGTCGACCGCATGCGCGCCGCCATCGACGACGGCACCTTCAGCGACTTCAAGACCGATTTCCTCGCCCGCTACCGCCATTGACGGACCGGACGGTTTACCACGGTGCGTAGGCAAAACCGCTCCGAGCGTGGGAAATTTACCGCGGACGGAGCGGGTCGTCCTACGCACCGTGGTAATCCGACGAGCCGGGGCGCGCAGACGGGTCAGTAGGTGGGTTCGCGGCGCTTGAGCAGGCCGATGACGACCATGGTCAACGGGCTGATGATGATCTCCACGCCGACCTTGTAGATGAAGCCGATGACGAAGTAGTTCCAGAACTGGCCCATGCCGGTGATGCCGATGGCACCGGCGGCGATCGAGCAGAACAGCAACGTGTCGACGGCCTCGCCGACGCCGCTGGATCCGATCAGGCGCGCCCAGAGACCGCGCTCGGCCCTACGCTGCTTCATGCGCACCAGCACCCAGCTGTTGACCAGCTGTCCGACCACGTACCCGGTGACGCTCGCGAGCACGATGCGTCCGACCGGACCGGCGACGGCCTCGAACGCCGCCTGGTTCTCATAGAACGAGGCCCCCGGCGCCTGCTCCACGACCCAGAACGTGGCGGCGGCGAGCAGCGCCATCGCGAAGCCGGTCACCACGGCGCGCCGCGCCGCCCGGAACCCGTACACCTCGGAGATGACGTCGCCCAGGATGTACGCGAGCGGGAACAGGAACGCTCCGCCGTCGGTGATGATGGGCAGGATCTGCACCGATCCGACCGACCACGAGCCGACATCGAACTCGATGCCCTTGGTCGCGGCGATGTTGGAGACCACGAGGACGACGCAGAACAGCGCGAGGATCACGTCGAAGTAGGACGACCCGCGGCTCGCGAATCGGACGTCAGGCTGCGGTGAGGTGGCCTGAGAACTCATGTCACCCATGGTCCCACGCCCGCCTCGCCCGGGCTGCCGCCAGCGAGGCAGCGGTGCCGGACCCTCCCTCGACGGACGCATGAGCATTCCTCTGGAACACTTGTCTCATGACCGATCTGCCCGCGCACACCGACGTCCTGGTCGTCGGCGCAGGACCGGCCGGGGCGGCCGCGGCGGCATGGTCGGCACGCCTTGGGCACGACACCGTGCTGGCCGACGCGGCGACCTTCCCGCGCGACAAGACCTGCGGCGACGGACTCACGCCCCGCGCGGTCGCTGAGCTGCAACGCCTCGATCTCGGCGACTGGGTGCGCGGACACGGCACCAACCGCGGCCTGCGGGCAGCCGGCTTCGGCCAGGAGCTGCTCCTGCCGTGGCCGGGCGGATCGCTGCCCGACTGGGGCTCGGCGGTGCCCCGTACCGAGCTCGACGACCGCATCTTCCGCACCGCGATCGAGTGGGGTGCCACGGCGATGGAGGGCGCGCGGGCCGTGGACGCCGAGCGCGACGCCTCCGGTCGCGTCACGTCGGTCACCTTCCGCGTCGGCCCCGACAAGACCATGCACACCATCTCCTGCGAACGGCTCGTGATCGCCGACGGCGTGCGATCCTCGCTCGGCCGTGTCCTTGGTCGGGAATGGCATCGCGACACCGCCTACGGCGTCGCCGGCCGCTCGTACGTGAAGTCCGGGCGCAGCGACGACCCCTGGATCTCCTCGCACCTGGAGCTCCGCGGACCGAGCCAGAACGGCTCCGGCGACGAGCTCCTGCCCGGCTACGGCTGGATCTTCCCGCTCGGCAGCGACGCCGGCGAGGTCAACCTCGGAGTCGGTGCGCTGGCCACCGCGAAGCGGCCGGCCGATCTGCAGATCCGCCCCCTGATGGAGTACTACGCGTCGCTGCGCCGCACCGAGTGGGATCTCAGCGGCGAGCTGCGACTGCCCACGAGCGCGCTGCTGCCCATGGGCGGTGCCGTGTCCGGGGTGGCGGGCCCCAACTGGATCCTGGTCGGCGACGCGGCTGGCTGCGTCAACCCGCTCAACGGCGAGGGCATCGACTACGGCCTCGAGACCGGCCGTGTCGGCGCCGAGCTGATCTCCACCCAGAGCGATGTCAGCGAGGCCTGGCCTGCGCTGCTCACCGAGCACTACGGCGAGGCGTTCTCGATCGCGCGCCGGTTGGCGGGTCTACTGACGGTGCCCCGCCTCCTGCCGGCCGCGGGTCCGATCGGCATGCGATCGCACCGACTGATGACGGTCGCCCTCCGGGTCATGGGCAATCTGGTCACCGACGACGATCGCGACCTCACCGCACGGGTGTGGCGCTGGGCCGGACGACGTTCGGTCCAGCTCGACACCCGCCCCCCGTTCAGCTCCTGAGCCGCGGACCCGCCAGCTGACGCTCGGTCCTGCGGCACACTGGCCCCATGGATGCAGACGTCATCGTGATCGGTGCCGGGCTCGCCGGCCTGGTCGCCACCGCCGAGCTGGTCGAGGCCGGGCGCCGGGTCGTGCTGGTGGATCAGGAGGGTGAGCAGAATCTCGGCGGGCAGGCGTACTGGTCCTTCGGCGGCCTGTTCCTCGTCGATTCGCCGCAGCAGCGTCGCATGGGCATCAAGGACTCGGTCGACCTCGCGATGCAGGACTGGATGGGCAGTGCCCAGTTCGACCGCGACGAGGACCGCTGGCCGCGCCGGTGGGCCGAGGCGTACGTGAACTTCGCCGCAGGCGAGAAACGCACGTGGCTCAAGGAACGCGGCCACCAGGTGTTCCCCGTCGTCGGCTGGGCCGAGCGCGGCGGCGGTCTCGCCGGTGGGCACGGCAACTCGGTGCCCCGGTTCCACATCACGTGGGGCACCGGGCCGGGGATCGTCGAGCCGTTCGAGAAGGTCGTGCGGCACGGCGTCGAGCAGGGCCTCGTCACCTTCGCGTTCCGCCACCAGGTCGACGAGCTCATCACCGCGGGCGGTGCCGTCACCGGTGTTCGTGGACAGGTGCTGGAACCGTCCGGAGCCGAACGCGGCGCCCCGTCCTCACGCACCTCGATCGCCGAGTTCGAGCTGACCGCCCAGGCGGTGATCGTCACGTCGGGCGGCATCGGCGGCAACCACGACCTGGTGCGCGCGGCGTGGCCCGAGCGGCTCGGCACTCCCCCGGCCCACATGATCTCCGGCGTCCCGCAGCACGTCGACGGTCGGATGCTGGCCATCGCCGAGCACGCCGGGGCCAGCCACATCAACCGCGACCGCATGTGGCACTACGTGGAGGGCATCAAGAACTGGGCGCCGATCTGGCCCATGCATGGCATCCGCATCCTGCCCGGCCCGTCGTCGGTGTGGCTCGACGGCGGCGGAACCCGTCTGCCCGTCCCAGGCCTGCCGGGCTTCGACACCCTCGGCACGCTGAAGCTGCTGCGCGCCAGCGGCCACGACCACTCGTGGTTCGTGCTCACGCAGGCGATCATCGAGAAGGAGTTCGCGCTCTCCGGCCAGGAGCAGAATCCCGATCTGACCGGTCGCAGCGTGCGCACCCTGCTCAAGGAACGGCTCTCCTCCGGCGCCACCAGCCCGGTCGAGGCGTTCAAGGCCAAGGGCGAGGACTTCGTGGTGGCGGACACGATCGAGGAGCTCGTCGCCGGGATGAACCGGTTGACGCCGGAGTCGCCCGTCGATCTCGAGCACGTGCGTCGCCAGATCGTCGAGCGCGACCGTGAGCTGGCCAACGACTTCACCAAGGACCTGCAGATCGCTGCGATGCGCCAAGCTCGCTCGTACCGCGGCGACCGGCTGGTCAGGGTGGCGTCACCCCACGAGATCCTCGACCCGAAGAGGGGGCCGCTGATCGCCGTGCGGCTGCACGTGCTCACCCGCAAGTCCCTCGGCGGCCTCGAGACCGATCTGGACTCGCGGGTGCTGGGCGATGACGGCCGACCCGTCGAAGGGCTGTACGCGGCCGGCGAGGTTGCAGGCTTCGGCGGGGGCGGGATGCACGGCTACAACTCGCTCGAGGGCACCTTCCTGGGCGGATGCCTGTTCTCGGGCCGGGCTGCAGGGCGCGGCGCCGCGCGCCAGGTGGACTGAGCGTCGGACCGCACGGCTAGCCTGATCGGGTGCAACGCATCGCCACGGTCAACGTCAACGGTATCCGGGCCGCCTTCAACAAGCTCCGCGGCCAGAGCAGCGGCATCGCGGAGTGGCTCGAGCACCGCGACGCCGACGTGGTCACGCTGCAGGAGGTCCGCGCCCCCGACGAGATCGTGCGCGACCTGCTCGCGGACACCGGTTACCACGTGGTCCACACCGAGGCCGCTGCGAAGGGTCGCGCCGGCGTGGCCGTCCTGTCCCGCACTCCACCGGTGGCCCATCGCGTGGGCAACGGCGACACGCTCTTCGACGACGCAGGCCGGTGGATCGAGTCCGACCTCGAGCTGTCCGACGGCTCGGTGCTCACGATCGTGTCGGCCTACGTGCACTCCGGCGGGGTCGGCACCCCCAAGCAGGACGACAAGTACCGGTTCCTGACCGCGATGAGCGCGCGCATGACCGCCATCGCCGCCGCCGGCGACCACGGGCTGGTCACCGGCGACCTCAATGTCGGTCACACCCAGCGCGACATCAAGAACTGGAAGGGCAACCAGAAGAAGTCCGGCTTCCTGGTCCAGGAACGCGCCTACTTCGACCACTGGTTCGACGAGCTCGGATGGGTCGACGTCCATCGGGCGCTGACCGGCGATGTCGACGGCCCCTACACGTGGTGGTCGATGCGCGGCAAGGCCTTCGACACCGACACCGGATGGCGCATCGACTACCAGCTCGCGACCCCGCAGCTGGCGGCCGCCGCGCAGGCAGCCGCCGTGGACCGCGCCGAGAACTGGGCCGAGCGCTGGTCCGACCACGCGCCCCTCGTCGTGGACTACGCGATCTGAGCGACGAACGGCCGGTCGTGGAATGAAACGGCGGATCGCGACGCTGATTGAGGCATGACCACATTTGGAATCATCGGTGCAGGCAACATTGGCTCGGCTGTCGCTGAGGCTGTGATCGACGCCGGGCACGACGTCGTCATCGCCAACTCCCGCAACCCCGAGACGCTCGTCGCGCTGATCGACCAGCTCGGCCCGAAGGCCCGCGCGGCCACGGCCGCCGAAGCTGCGGTGGCCGGCGACGTCGCGGTCGTGACCGTGCCGCTCACCGCGATCGACCAGCTGCCCGTCGATGAGCTCGCCGGCACGATCGTGATCGACACCAACAACTACTATCCGCAGCGCGACGGCCAGATCGAGGCCCTCGACCTCGGCCTGACCACGACCTCGGACATGCTGCAGGAGCGGCTGCCGACCTCGACGGTCGTCAAGGGCTTCAACCACATCGCCGCGGGCCAGATCAACACCGACGGCCTGCCTGCCGGCCAGGCCGACCGCCGCGCGCTCGCCACGGCGAGCAACGACGACTCCGCCGCAGCCCTGGTGACCGACCTGTACGACCAGATCGGTTTCGACACCGTCAACATCGGCCCGCTGTCCGACTCGTGGCGGGTCGAGCGCGACCAGCCGGCGTACGTCGTGGCCCAGACCAAGGACGAGCTGGTCGCCAACCTCGCCAAGGCGAACCGCATCGTCACGAGCTGACCTTGTCCGCAGCATGAGAACGGGCCCGCATCCGGTGGATGCGGGCCCCTCCTCGTGCACGTCACTCAGGTCAGTTGAAGCGGACCTTCATGGTGGTGCCCTTCTGCTTCAGCACCTTGACCTTCACCCCCGCGGCCGGCAGCTTGACGCCGTGGTTGGGCAGCTGGGCGTACCAGTACTTCTGGGTGTCGTTGAACACCCGCTGTGCCGGCTGAGCCCGGATGTAGCTGGGCTTGCCCTGGGTGTGCAGCGTCATCGAGTCGGCCTTCTTCACGCCGAACGGTGCGTCGTACACCTGGATGCGCGCGCGCCACGGCGCACCGGTCGCGATGTTGATCAGCGGCTCGGGATGAGCGTCGATCGGCAGGTTGCGACCCTGGCCCGGGTGGACCGAGGTGTTGTTGTCCTGCTGGGAGGTGTCCCAGTACGAGACCAGCAGGCCCTGACCGTAGCGGTAGTGCTCGACGAAGTTCGGCTTGGTGTTGGTGAAGCCGAAGTTGTACGGCCCGGTCTGCAGGTACTTGTCGTAGCCCACGTAGGAACGGTGGCCCATGACGTAGTAGTTGTCGTACAGATCGGTCGTCGAGGCTCCGACGATCGAGAAGCCGTCGAACGTGAACGCCGAGTCGCCCTCGGCACCGTCGGTCAGCACCTTCTCGCCGCCGGCGGTCACCGCGATGTCATCGGCGAAGAAGCCTGCCTCGGCCACACCGCCGTCGGTCCGGTAGAAGAACCGCAGCGACACCTTCTTGCCGTCGTAGGCCTTCAGCGGAACCACCAGATCGGCGTAGGACTCCTGCGCACCACTGATGCCGGGGTTGCCCGAGGTGTCATCACCGATCGGCTGGCCGCCGATGGTGCCGTCCAGCGACGTCCAGTTCTTGCCGTCGGTCGATGCCTGGACATAGGCGTAGTCGTAGCCCTCCTCGATCTCGTACCGGACCTTGGCGGTCATCTCCGCGCCGGTCTTGCCGGTGAGATCGACCTCGGTGGTCATCGCGTTGGACAGGTCGTCACCGGATCCGGAGAAGAACTGCTTGCTGCCGGACGCCGGGGCGCCAAGCTGACGCGTGATCTCCTTCTTGGGCAGCACGACGACCGCACCCTGGGCGTTCTTGGAGTTGTACTCCTGCGGGCCGAGGTTCATCGTCTTCTTCTGCTTGGTCGACAGGGCCTCGTAGTCCAGCCAGCCGAGCTGCAGCTTCTCCCACGCACCGAGATCCCCGGCCCGGGTTCCAAGCGCCTCGCCCTTGTCGTTCAGCCGGCTCTGGGCCATCAGCGTCCAGTACTCGTTGGAGTTGTCGCCCCCACCGGTGGTGTCGTACGCGTCGGGCAGGCCGAGATCGTGTCCGTACTCGTGCACGAACACCGACAGGCCACCATTCTCCGGCTGCGCGGTGTAGTCACCGACCCAGATGCCGGTCTTGCCGACCTGGGTGCCGCCGAGCTGGTTCTGCGACGGACCGGTCAGTCCCGCATCGGTCACGAAGGCGTACCAACGGTGCGACCAGATCGCGTCCTCGCCCTGCTGAGGATCGCCATCGGCCTCGTCGCCGCCGGCGTGCACGATCTGGAAGTGATCGATGTACCCGTCCGGCTCGTTGAAGTCGCCGTCACCGTCGAAGTCGTAGCGGTCGTACTTGTCGTACGACTGGATCTCCTTCTTGATCTGGGCGTTGCTCATCCCCTTGGCCTGCTGGTCCTTGACCCAGGCCTGCAGCGAGTCCTCGATCAGGTTCCAGACGGTCCGGTACGACTCGTCCCGGCCGTAGCGTGCCTCGTTGTAGGGCACCTTGACCCAGTCCGACACCGTGCCGTCGACCGTGTAGCGGCCTGAGGACTGCGCCTCGTAGTACGTCTTGACCGATTCCTTCTTCTTGCCCTGGCCGAAGTAGAGATCCTGGTAGTGCTCGCGGTTGTAGTCCGCCTGCCAGACCGTCGAGTTGTCCTCCGCGCGATCCGGCGCGGGGATGGCGTTGTGCAGCGGGCCGTTGAACGTGGTCGGGCCGGGCACCTTCGGATCGGTGTCCTGGTCCGGGAAGTCGGGGTGACGCTTGTTGCCGAACTCCGCGAGGATCACGAAGATCTTGTCAGCGCGCTCCTGCTCGAGCTCGACGTACTGATCGTTCTTCTTGGCCTTCTGGGCGGGGCCGCGGTTGTTCTTGCGGAACTCCTTGTTGGCCTGGCGCGCCGCGGCGGCCGGGCTGACGCCCTCGCCGACCTTGACGACCGAGGTGCCGTTCTTCTGGACCGGCTTGGCGTCTCCGTTGATGACATCGGCCACGGCCTGCTCACGCAGTGCACGCCGCTTGTCCTCCAACGGGTTGGGCAGCTCATGGTCCCTGCTGACACGATCGGCTCCGCTGACTGGCGGCGCGGGCTCCGCGACACTGGCTGGCGCGGTGGCCAGTCCCAGCGAAGCGGCGAGTCCGAGGCTGAGAAGACCTGTGGTGACACGCTTCACTGTTCCCCCTCTGATGGTGGTCGATCCGACCGTGTGGGACGCACTGTGACCGATGACCGACGAGGGCCACCGACATGGCACGGACACGACCAGGGGACGCGCCAAGCACACAATTGGCTGGTAGTTGTCGATGACTATAACCGAGTAGTTCCTTAGAACTACCTGATTTGTTCGACAATCTTTTTGCGCGTGATTCGGCGACCCGATCCGCCCGCAACGGCCGCACCCTGAGCCGGTTCGCGACGTGTACTAGGCTCGACGTCAGTTGGACCACATCAAGTCGCACGCTTAATGAGCGTTCTTCTCGAGATGCGAAGTTCTCTCGCGATTCGATGTGCGTCGCGACGACTGTCGGCGAAGGTCGCCGACACATCGCAAGAGGAGAACGACATGGCAACCGGAACCGTGAAGTGGTTCAACGCTGACAAGGGCTTCGGCTTCATCGCTCCCGACGACGGCAGCGAGGACGTGTTCGCGCACTTCTCCGCGATTGCGTCCAGCGGCTACCGCTCGCTCGATGAGAACCAGAAGGTCGAGTTCGACGTCGAGCAGGGCCAGAAGGGCCTCCAGGCCACGAACATCCGTCCCCTCTAGGGAACCGACGGCTCACCCGACCCGGGGACGGCCTGCCGTCCCCTCTAAGGGACCGACGGCTCACCCGACCCGGGTGAACCAGCACCACACGAAAGCCCCGGAGCGGTGCTCCGGGGCTTTTGGCGCGCTCAGGGGAAGGTGAGAGCGAACCCCGGGCAGATCGTGGCGGTCAGTAGCCTTCAGACCGCCGGCGCGACCGGTCAGAAGGTGACCCGAAGGATCCGGTCGTCGTCAGCGGCCGGCTTGTTGCGCCCGTCGGTGTTGCTGGTGGTGACCCACAACGAGTCGTCGGGGGCGGCGAAGACATTGCGGATCCGGCCGTAGTCGCCGGCGAAGAACTCACGAGGCTGGCCGGCCGACTCGCCATCCAGCGGCACGGCGAACACCGACCGGCCCTGCAGCGCACCCAGGAAGGCCGTCGACTGAGCGATGGCCAGGCCTGCTGGCGAGCAGTCGTCGGTGGGCCAGGTGACCTTCGGCTGGATGAAGTCGTCGCCGCGGCCCTCGACCTTCGGCCATCCGTAGTTGCCACCACGCGTGATGAGATTCAGCTCGTCGGCCTTCTTCTCGCCGAACTCCGTGGCCCAGAGGCGACCGTCGGCGTCGAGGGCCAGACCTTCGATGTTGCGATGGCCGTACGACCAGGTGCGGTTGTCGAAGGGATTGTCCGGCGCGGGATCGCCGTCGCGGGTGATGCGCAGGATCTTGCCGCCGAGGGCGTCACGGTCCTGGGCGGTCGGACCGTTGCCGGCGTCACCGGTGGACACGAACAGCGTGCCGTCGTCGGCGAACAGCAGACGGCCACCGTGGTGACGAGACCCGATGGGAATCCCGGTCAGGATCGGTGTGGGTTGGCCCAGCCGGTCCCCGTCGAGCCTGAGTCGAAGCACCCGGTCGTCGGAGGCTGTGGTGGCGAACGCGTACAGGACGGTCGGATCGTCGGGATCGAGGGCGATGCCCAGCAGGCCCGCCTCGCCGCCGGGGGCGACACCGGGAACTGCGCCCAACGTCGTGACGGTGCCGTCGCGCGAGATCCGCACGATGGTGGCGTCATCGCGCTGGGACACCAGCGCGTCACCGTCGGGCAGGAACGCGATGCCCCACGGCACGTTGAGGCCGGTGGCGACCGTCCCCGCCACCGAGAGGTCGACGGCCGTCGTCGGAACTGATCCGGTCGGCGGCGACGATGGGGTGCCCTTCGACGACGTGGAGTCCGAGCCGCAGCCCGCCAGCGCCGCGATGCCGGTGCCGGCCAGGCCGATGAGCAGAGTTCTACGGTCCATGTGCCGATCATGCCGCGTCAGGTCAACTGCGGCACGCTCGTTCCGCCGCAGCGCCCGTCGACCTCACGCCAGGCGGCCCCGGAGCTCGGCGATGCGATCGCGGTACTCGCTGGTGCGCTCGCGATCGACGTTGAGGACCGGCCGCAGCTCATCGACCACCGAATCGCTGAGCTGGTGCAGGTTTGCGACCTCGGTGGTGGGCCATGTCGAGACCGACAGATGGTCGAGCATCCACTGCGTGAGGCGTGGGTCCTCGATCGAGTGCAGCCCGAGGAAGCCGGCGAGCGCGGTGGCCAGCGTCATGCGGAACGTCGACGAGCGCGTGCGCCCGTGCAGCTGCACTCGGGTGACGTGGTGGTTCAGGCTGAACCCGGAGTCCGACAGACCTGTGCTGCCGCCCACCTGTCCCACGAAGATCAGCCCGGCGCGGACCGGCAGGCGCAGCGCGCGATTCAGCTCGCGTGATCCCGCGTGGTCGACCGTCCACGCGTACAGCCCCGGGTGGTGCGGAAGGCCGGCAGCCGCGGCGGCCGACATCACGTGGCGCGGATCGGCCAGGTGCTCGGCGACGGAACGTGCCGCGATGGAGGCGCCGCGCAGGAACGGCAGCACCTGCGCGTCGACCGGGTCGCCGGCTGGGTCGTCGACCGGGTCGCCGGCTGGGTCGTCGACCGGGTCAGGTCCGACATCGTTCGCTTCGGGGATCGGTCCGGTGGTCGTGTCCGCGCCCGCCTCTCGCAGTGCGGCCAGCACCGGAGCCGCGATGACGTCCGGCGCCTCGACCTGCACGAGCTGGCCGGACAGCCCGCCCACCAACGTCTCGAGCCGCGCCACCACCCAGGTCGCCCAGGCACTGCGCTGACGCGGATCGATGTCGGTCATGGACCGTTCGTCCGGCGACATCCATTCCTGCGGCTCCAGGAGGCCGTGCTCGGTGGAGAGCACGAACCAGCGCGCCCCGCTGAGCTCGGCGTCGCGACGGGCGCGCTGGAACCGCAGATCCCGAAACGCCTCCCGGGCCGGGGCCGGCACCCTCAACCGCTCGCCGACGCTGCCGAGGACGATCGCGTCGCTGGCACGCGGCTCGATCTGCACCCCCTCGATCTGCACCCCCTCGATCTGCACCGGCTCGATCTGCACCGGCCAGGCGCCGGCGCCCGCCGTGCTGCGGGGAGCACGGACGATGACGATGCCACCGGTGCTGGTGAAGGGTTCGTCGGTGGTCGAAGGTTGGTTCGGGGGCCGGTCAGCGTCGTCGAGCATCGGGCGCAGGGTCAGGTGCAGCTGCTGCTCCTCGGCCTCGAGCTGCTGCCGCTCGGTCGCCTCACGCTCGGCCCGCTCGGACTCGAGCCTGTCGCGTTCGGAGACGGCCGGTGGCACCACGGCGCGGGTCGCACGTGGATCTGGCGGGAACGGCCAGAACTCTTCGGCGCTGAGCAGGTCCGGGCCGAGGGCGGCGTCGGTGACCTGGCCACGGTCGATGTCGTCGAGATCGTCCCAGTCGCCGTCCCGAGGATCCATCGGGCTGAACCTGACCGACGCAGACTCCCCGTCGTCCGGGCCGTCCACCGGGAGCTCGCCCCGGTCCTGCAACGGAATGGGTGCGTACACGCCCCGCGCGACGCGTCGGAACAGCGGCGACCGTCGTTCGAACTGCGGGTGCTTCGCGCCCCCTTCGGTCAGACCGACGACGTGGGCGCGGACCGTGGCCTCGCCGACCTCGGGGAAGTTCACGGCGAACCAGGTACGGACGTCGGTGTAACGGAACGTGTCGGGCAACGCATCGGCGCACGCATGCATCAGCTGCCACACCGGTCGGTCGTACTTCACCCGTATTTCCCTCCGCTTCCGGTGCGCGACGCCAGGACAGACGTCAGGACACACTCATCTACTGATGGGGAGCGTCCAGCCGGTGGATCATGACGGCTCCCACCGGTGGAATGTGGCGGTAGGTGATGTTGTTGTAGACAGCATGAGCACAGTTGAACTCACCGCCCAGACCCTCGACGACGCCCTCGATGCCCAGGGCATCACCCTGATCGACTGGTGGGCCTCCTGGTGTGGCCCCTGCATGCAGTTCGGACCGGTCTACGACAAGGCCAGCGAGCAGCATCCGGACATCACCTTCGCCAAGGTCAACACCGAGACCGAGCAGGAGCTGTCCAGCGCGGTCGGCATCTCCTCGATCCCCACGCTGATGGC
>JBBSRN010000055.1:0-12313 GCA_038242985.1 Propionibacteriales bacterium
CGGCGCCAGATGGACGGCCCGACATCGCGGGCAACACGCCGTCATGTCAACAAAGGCGATCATTTGGCTTGACTTGTGCGTCCGACAGGCGTGTAATTCCACACATGTCATTCGATCTGGGTCTTCCGCTGGAGTCCGACGAGGAGCTCATGTGGCAGGAGCGTGCCCTGTGTGCGCAGACCGACCCCGAGGCGTTCTTCCCCGAGAAGGGCGGATCGACTCGGGAGGCGAAGCGAGTCTGCACCACCTGCGACGTGCGTGGGGAGTGCCTGGAGTACGCGCTGGCCCACGACGAGCGCTTCGGAATCTGGGGTGGGCTGTCCGAGCGTGAGCGCCGCAAGCTGAAGAAGCGCGCCTGAGGTGTTGTTTCACCCGGTCCACTAGGCTCGCCGCGTGGATGAACCAGCACCGGTGAGTCACTGGCTCGATGATCCGCCGTCGGTCGGCGCGGTGCTGGTGAGCCACAACGGCGCCATCTGGTTGCCCAAGGTGCTCGGATCCTTCTCCCGCATGGTCCACGCACCGGACGCCTGGCGCGGCGTCGACGTGGCCTCTGCCGACGGCAGCGCCGAGCTGGTCCGCGACTCCTTCGGCGCCGACCGCGTGGTCCGGGCCCCGAAGGGCACCGGATTCGGGGATGCCGTGCGCCTCGGGCTCGAGGCGTTGCCGCGCACGGACTGGATCTGGTTGCTGCACGATGACAGCTCGGTGCTCCCCGAGACGTTGTCCGGGCTGCTCGACACCGCCACCTCAGCTCCGGACATCGCGATCGTCGGGCCCAAGATTCGTGAGTGGCCGTCGTTGCAGCGCCTGCTCGAGGTGGGCCTGACCGTCACCGGGACCGGCGGCCGCGAGACCGGGCTGGAGGCCGGCGAACCCGATGCCGGACAGCACGACCGGTCGCGCACCGTGCTGGCGGTCAACACCGCTGGCATGTTGATCCGCCGCGACGTGTGGGACGAGCTCGGTGGCCTGGATCCGCAGCTTCCGCTGCACTTCGACGACATCGACCTCGGATGGCGGGCAGCCCGCGCGGGCTATCGCACCGTGACGGCCCCGTCCGGCGTCCTCTTCCACGCGGAGGCCTCCACACATGGCGTGCGGCGAACGGTGCCCGGCGACCGACCGACCTGGGAACGACGACGAGCCGGCCTGTTCGTCCAGCTCGCCAACGCCGGACCGGTCAGGTTCTGGTGGCAGTACGTGCGGCTCCTGATCGGCTCGCTCCTGCGGGTTGCCGGCCTGCTGGTCGTGAAGGACCCCGAGTCAGCCGGCGACGAGCTGCTGGCAGTCCGCTCGGTCTACGCCCATCCCGTGCGCCTGCTGCACGCCAGACAGCGACGGGCTCGCAGTGCGCGCCGCCCGAACCGGGCGATCCGAGAGCTGTTCGCACCGGCGTGGTTGCCGTACCAGCACGGCTTGGACGCCGCTCGTGCAGCATTCGTCTCGATGGTCCGGCCGGAGACGATCGAGACGGTGGGACGCCGGTCGACCCTCGAGCAGACGCCGCACGACGTCGAGGAGCTCGACGACGGACCGCCGCTGCTGCAGCGGCGGCCGTGGCTGGTCACCGTGATCGCGCTGTCGATCCTGTCGTTGATCGCCTCGAGGTCGCTGCTCGCCGGCATCGTCGACGGCGGCCTGTCCGGCGGCGCGCTGCTCCGTGCGCCGGACACGGCCGGCGGATGGTGGTCCCTGCTGCTCGGGGCCGACCGGGGTGCAGGGCTGAGCCCCGACGCCGGTGCTCCGCTGTTCGCGCTGCCGCTGGCCGCAGCAGCCACACCGGTCTGGTCCCGGCCCGATCTGCTGATCACCGCCATCTCGATCTTCGCGGTTCCCCTCGCCGGTCTCGCGGCGCACCGCCTGGGTCGTCGCGTCAGCACCCACCGCGGTCATCGCATCGTCTGGGCGCTCACGTACGCGGCCGCCGTGGCCGCCGTCGGCGCTGTCCCGCAAGGTCGCTTCGGCACCGTGGTCGCACTCGTGGTCGCTCCGATCATCGTCAACGTGGCCTGGCAGCTCGCCGATCGTCCGGGGTGGCAGACCGCACTCCGTCTCGGCGTCTGGATCGCGCTCGGCACCGCCTTCGCCCCGGTGGTGCTCGTCCTGTCGCTGCTCGGACTGGTGCTGCTGTGGTTCCTCAAGGGCCGCCGGTTCGGCCGGCAGCTCGTCGTGGTCGTCGGCACTGCCGCCGTGCTGCTGGGGCCCTGGTTGGTCCAGCGTGCGGCCGTGCCGTGGCGCTGGTGGTGGGAGGCAGGGCGCCCCGTGCCCGGAACGGAGTCGATGCTCGACATCGTGACCGGCCGTGCTGGTGGCCTGCAGGCTCCGTGGTGGCTCAGCGTGCCGGTCCTGGTGCTCGGTGTCCTGGCCCTTGCGCCGCGCCGCACCCGGTCCTCGGTCGTCGTGGCCTGGGGCCTCGGTCTGCTGGCCCTGGCGGTCGCACTGCTGGGTCATGTCATGTCCTTCGAGGCGACCACCGGTCGAACCGATCTGTCACCGTGGGTCGCCGTCCCGAGCGTCCTGTGGTTCGCCGCCCTGGCCACGGCGGTCCTGCTGGCGGCTCCGGTCCTGACGAACGCCGCGCGCCCGATCGCCGTGGCCGCGCTCGTCGCAGCTGTCCTGATGCCGGTCGGCGTCGGCGGGTGGTGGCTGGCCCGCGGCGTCGACGGGCCCGTCGGCCCCACGTCGGACCTGGCGGTACCGGCCTTCCTGGCCGATCGACCCGGCCTGACCCTGGTGCTCACCGGCAACACCGCCGACGGCATCACCTATCGCACGGTCGATGGTGCAGGCCCGTACCTCGGGCAGGAAGCCTTCGAGCCCAGTGCCGCCGATTCCGCCGACGTCACCGAGGCCGTGCAGCACCTGCTGGGCCGCGGCACCGACTCCGACATCGCGGCGCTGAGCGCGGCGGGAGTCGACGCGATCTACGCGCCCGATGTCGAGCCGGAGCTGGCTCGGCGCATCGACTCGACACCACGGATCGAGCAGTCCGGCAGCGACCAGCCCGGCTCGCGGGTGTGGACGCTGGACTCGGATCCGGACGTCAATGACGTCGCGGTGCCGTGGTGGCGTCGAGGCGTGGCAGGCGTGCAGGTCGTCGTGTGGATCGTGGCACTGCTGCTCACCGCGCCCGTGCGCCGCCGCCGCCGGGACGAGACGGACGACGCATCGGTCGCCGGCCGGGACGACCCGGCCACCACGGCCCTGCCCAAGGATTCTGAGGTGATGACGTCATGACCCGCCGCTTCGCGCACCGCGCATGGGTCGCGGTGCTCCCGGTGGCCGCCGTGGCCATGGTGGCCACCGCGTCGTTGGTCCCGGCCGGATCGGTCGAGCCGGTTGCGCCCCGGGCGGTCGACGTCGTCGAGACGTCCTACGCATGCCCGGCCGGCTCGGCCATCACGCTGGCGGCCGGTCAGCTGCGCGCAGGTCAGGATCGGTCGGTACGGGCGGCGAAGGACGGCACGATCGACCCGAAGCTCACCGACCCGTCCAGGTGGTCCACCGCATCGGTCGACGCCCCGGGCGTCATCGTGACCGAGACCGGTCGCGCATCCGGTCCCAGTGGCTACTTCGCCGGTCGTGCGCCCGCCAGGGGCGGCGGCGGGCTCGTGGTCGGCCAGTGCTCCGGTGTCATCGACGATGCCTGGTTCCTCGGGGCCGGGTCGGGTGATCGGCACTTCTCGACCTTGATCCTCACCAACGTGTCCTCGGCGCCGGCCGTGGCCGACATCTTGCTGTGGGGGCCGGACGGACCTGTCGACGCGGTCGACGCCAGCGGTGTCGCGCTCGAGCCCTACGAGGTGCGGCGTGTGCCGCTGGCCGATCTCGCCGCCGGCGAGCCTGCGTTGGCCGTCCAGGTCCTGCGCACCCGAGGAGCGATGGCGGCCGTGGTCAACGACAGCTCCACCGCCGATCTCGCCGGCACCGAGCCGATCGGCACCACGCGGGCTCCGACTCGCGACCAGTACGTCGGCGGCATCGTGGGTGGCGACCGCGGCAAGACCCTGCTCGTGCTCAATCCGGGGGAGAGCACGGCGCGCCTCGACGTCGAGATCGTCGCCAAGAAGGGCACGTTCGCCGGCACGGGCCTGCAGGACATCAAGATCGAACCCGGCGAGTATCGCGAGATCGAGGTTCCCGCCTCGACGGGGAAGGGCCGACAGGCGTACCACCTCCGCAGTGACCGACCGCTGGCTGCGTCGGCACGGGTCAACGCGAACGATGTGGACTACGCGGTGGCCGAGGCGTCGGTGCCGCTCGAGGGCGAGGCCATCGTGCCCATCGCTGCAGGATCGAAGATCGCGATCCCCGAGCTGGTCCTGACAGCGCCGGGCTCCGACGCCACGGTGGACGTCGAAGCGTTCGACGCCTCGATGTCCTCGCTCGGATCGTCCACGGTCAGGATCGATGGCGGGACCACGGCGCACGCCGAAGCCGTGGATCCGCAGGCCGACTACGCCGACGACGTCGCGTACGTCGTCGTGCGTGCTTCCGGCACGGTGATCGGAGCCTCGCAGTACGAGAAGGACGACGGCGTCAGCTCGCTCGCCCTGCGTGCGGCCCCGGTCAAGGTGTCGGCGCCGGCGGTGTCACGAGCCGACAACTGAGGACTCAGCGCGGATCGAGATCGTCCGGGCTGACCTGCCAGACCGACGCGAGCTGTTCCAGCAGCACCGCCCAGGTCATCTCCTCCAGCTCATGGTGCGAACCGCAACGCTGCTCGATCGGCAGACGGAACACCACGACCCGGATGGCACCGTCGACCTCGCTGACGACACTGGCTGGAACCTCGTCCGACCACTCCGGTGGCAGCCTCGGCGCTTCCTCCACGACGACGTCGACCCGGGTATCGGGCTCGGCTCGGAAGGCCGGCTCCAGAGCCGTGACGACCGACCTCACGATGTCGTCGAATCGTTCGCGAGGGGTCTGCCGGGAGCCGGCGCCATCGGGCGAGAGTGGTCCGGGCAGGGCCACGGGCCCGCGCCGGCCTCGACCGCGACGATCGCGCATCCGGCCGGGCCTGGGACCGGTGACGACCCCGTTCCAGCGTCCCGGACCGGTATCCATGCGGTGAGCCTACTGGGGGCACGGCCGGTGCTGGACTAACCTCGCCACGTGGGTGAGGCCAGGCGATGCACGCGATCAGGGTGCTCTCAGCGAGCGGTGGCGACGTTGACCTACGTGTATGCCGACCAGACGGCCGTGCTCGGCCCGCTGGCCACCTATGCCGAGCCGCACACCTACGACCTGTGCGCCGACCACTCGCAGCGCATGTCCGCCCCGCAGGGCTGGAACGTGCTGAGGCTGGCGCCCGATCCTGCGGAGGTCGAGCCGACGCACGACGACCTGCTCGCCCTGGCCGACGCCGTCCGCGAAGCCGGCCGCCAGCCGCCGCCGCAACCGATGCCGGCCACCGGTCGACCGATCCTGCGCATCGTCAGGGAAGAGGGATGATCGATCCCCGGCTGGCCGGCATCGTCAAGGCGTACGACGTGCGCGGACTCTCCCCGGCACAGCTGGATCCGCACGTCGCTCGCGTCCTCGGTGAGGCATTCGCCGACGAGGTCGGAGTCACCGGCCGCGGCACGATCGTGATCGGTCACGACATGCGAGACACTTCGCCGGGCCTGTCGGCCGCCTTCGCCGACGGGGTGCGCTCACGCGGGGCCGACGTCATCGACATCGGACTGGCCTCCACCGACCTGCTCTACTTCATGTCCGGTGACCTGGACGTTCCCGGCGTGATGATCACCGCCAGCCACAACCCGGCCGAGTACAACGGCATCAAGCTGTGCCGGGCCGGTGCGCGGCCGATCGGCTACGACACCGGGCTCTCGGCGATGGCCACCGCGGCCTCGGCGCTGCTGGACCGCCCCGAGCCGCCGCCGGTGCTCGGCACCGTCCAGACGCGCGACGGGTTGCGCCGCTACGCCCAGCACCTGCACGACATCGTGCCGATCCCGCCAGGTCGCCGGCTCACCGTCGTCGCCGACGCCGGCAACGGCATGGCCGGGCACACGGTGCCGCCGGTGTTCGCCGATCTCGACGTCGATCTTGACCCGATGTACTTCAAGCTGGACGGCACGTTCCCGAACCACGACGCCAATCCGCTGGACCACAGCACGTTGGTCGACCTGCAGGCTCGGGTGCGTACGACCGGCGCCGATCTCGGCCTGGCCTTCGACGGTGATGCCGATCGCTGCTTCGTGGTCGACGAGCGGGGCGAGGTCGTGTCGCCGTCGGCGATCACCGCCCTGATCGCGTCACGCGCCCTGCTGGAGCACCCCGGAGCCACCATCTTGTACAACGTCATCTGCTCCAGGGCAGTCGCTGAGATCGTCAGCGAGCGCGGTGGCACGCCGGTGCGCACCCCGGTGGGTCACTCCCTGATCAAGGCTGAGATGGCGCGCACCGGCGCGGTCTTCGGCGGCGAGCACTCCGGGCACTTCTACTTCAAGGACTTCTTCCTCGCCGACTCCGGCATGGTCGCGGCACTGCACGTCATGGCCGCACTGGTGGAGGACGGCGGACCACTCAGCGCGCTGATGGCGCAGTACGAGCGCTATGCCTCCTCCGGAGAGATCAACAGCACCGTGGCCGACGCGACCGGCACGATGGAGACGGTCGCGGAACACTACCGGCAGTGGCCGTCGGATCGTCTCGACGGGCTGACGATCACCGGCGACTCCTGGTGGTTCAACGTGCGCGCCTCGAACACCGAACCCCTGCTGCGGCTCAACGTCGAGGGCGACGACGAGCCCACCATGGTGCGCGTGCGTGACGAGGTCCTCGCGCTCGTGCGCGGATCACTAGGATGAGTTCCATGAACCTCGACCCGGCCCTTCTGGAGATCCTCGTCTGTCCGCAGTGCCGCGCCACGTTGGCAGTCGACGACGAAGCCGCAGAGCTGGTGTGCAGTGCGTGCGCGCTGGCCTATCCGGTGCGAGGTGACATCCCGGTCATGCTCGTGGACGAAGCCCGCAGCATCGGCTGATGTCGGCCGAGGGGGGAACCCGGGCCGTCGTCGCGGCGCTGCTCGCGAATGCCGGGATCGCGGTCACCAAGTTCATCGCGTTCCTGTTGACCGGCTTCTCCTCGATGCTGGCCGAGTCGATCCACTCCCTCGCCGACGCCGGGAACCAGGGTCTGCTGCTGCTCGGCGGCAAGCGGTCTGAGCGCGAGGCGACCGACGAGCATCCCTTCGGCTTCGGGCGTGAGCGGTACATCTACGCCTTCATCGTCGCGATCGTGCTGTTCAGCGTGGGTGGGTGCTTCGCCATCTACGAGGCGTTCCACAAGTTCCAGGAGCTGCGCGCCGGCGAGGCCGAGGGAATCGTGGAGGGCTGGCGCCGCTTCGTCCCCCTGGTCGTGCTGGGAGTCGCCATCGTGATGGAGGGTTCGTCCCTTCGCACCGCGGTCATCGAGGGCAACAAGGTGCGCGGACGCCACGGCTGGTGGGCGTTCATCCGGCGGGCGAAGCAGCCCGAGCTGCCCGTCATCCTGCTCGAGGACTTCGCGGCACTGGTCGGCCTCGCGGTGGCCCTGGTCTCGGTCTCCGCGTCCCTCATCACCGGCAGCGCCTACTTCGACGTGCTGGGCTCGGCCGTCATCGGCATCCTGCTGATCGTGGTCGCGGTCATCCTGGCCGTCGAGGTCAAGAGCCTGCTGGTCGGCGAATCCGCCTCGGTCGAGGCGATCGCCCGCATCCGTGCGGCACTGGAGTCGACCGAGGGGGTGTCGCGCATCATCCACCTGAAGACGCTGCACATCGCCCCCGAGGAGCTGCTGGTCGCCGCCAAGATCTCCGTCGAGGCGGGCGCCACGGGCCAACGCATCGCCAGCGCGATCGACAGCGCCGAGCGGGCCATCCGTGCGGCCGAACCGATGGCCGAGCAGATCTACCTCGAGCCCGACATCTACGTCGCCGGACATGTGCCGGACCGGCCCTGAGCGGCTGAGCATCTCCGCCGATCTCACATCGCTTCGATTCGTGCGGCCATGACGGGCCCCGGTACAGTGGGGACCATGGATTTTGATGTCAAGGACCTGTCACTGGCCGAGTACGGCCGCAAGGAGATCGACCTCGCCGAGCACGAGATGCCCGGGCTGATGGCCATGCGCGACCGCTTCGGTGCCGACCAGCCGTTGAAGGGTGCTCGCATCGCCGGCTCGCTGCACATGACGGTGCAGACCGCCGTGCTGATCGAGACCCTCGTGGATCTCGGGGCCGATGTCCGCTGGGCGACGTGCAACATCTTCTCGACGCAGGACCACGCCGCTTCGGCCGTGGTCGTGGGCCGCGACGGCACCGCCGACGCGCCAGCCGGCACCCCGGTGTTCGCGTGGAAGGGCGAGACGCTCGCGGAGTACTGGGACGAGGCCGAGAAGGTCTTCGACTTCACCGATGATAACGGCGCCGAGTGCGGCCCCAACGTGCTGCTCGACGACGGCGGCGACATCACGATGCTGCTGCACCTGGGCGTGGAGTACGAGAAGACCGGCATCGTGCCCCCGCAGGACAGCACGGACAACGAGGAGTTCAAGGAGGTGCTGCGCGTCCTGGCTCGTTCGGTCGAGGCCAAGCCGCAGCACTGGACCACCATCGCCAAGGACATCCGGGGTGTCTCCGAGGAGACCACGACCGGCGTCCTGCGTCTGTACGAGCGCTTCAAGGAAGGCACCCTGCTCTTCCCGGCCATCAACGTCAACGACTCGGTGACCAAGAGCAAGTTCGACAACAAGTACGGCTGCCGCCACTCCCTCATCGACGGCCTCAACCGGGCCACCGATGTGATGATCGGCGGCAAGGTGGCCGTCGTGTGCGGCTACGGCGACGTCGGCAAGGGCTCCGCGGAGTCGCTGCGTGGACAGGGCGCCCGCGTCATCGTCACCGAGATCGACCCGATCTGCGCGTTGCAGGCCGCGATGGACGGCTACGAGGTCAAGCGCCTCGACTCGGTCGTCGAGACCGCTGACATCTTCATCACCACGACCGGCAACTTCGACATCATCCGTGCCGATCACTTCGAGAAGATGAAGCACCAGGCGATCGTCGGCAACATCGGTCACTTCGACAACGAGATCAACATGGCGGGCCTCGCCCAGATCCCCGGCATCGTCAAGGACGAGATCAAGCCGCAGGTCCACCAGTGGATCTTCCCGGCCGACTCCTCCGGCCTCGCCAAGAAGATCATCGTCTTGTCCGAGGGGCGGTTGCTCAACCTGGGCAACGCCACCGGCCACCCCTCGTTCGTCATGTCGAACTCGTTCACCAACCAGGTCCTCGCGCAGATCGAGCTGTTCAGCAAGGCCAGCCAGTACGAGCTGGGCGTGCACGTGCTGCCCAAGCACCTGGACGAGGAGGTCGCTCGACTGCACCTGGATGCCCTGGGCGTCGAGCTCACCGAGCTGACCAAGCAGCAGGCGGAGTACCTTGGTGTCGACGTCGCGGGACCGTACAAGTCGGAGCACTACCGCTACTAGAGGGTCGAGCTGGGGCCAGATGAGCTATCGAAGCAAGCGCGATCGTGTGCTCGTCGTCGACGACGACGCCTCGCTCGCCGAGATGATGACCATCGTCCTGGCGGGCGAGGGGCTCACCACGTCGGTGTGCCGGTCCGGCGACCAGGTGATGGCCGAGTTCACCGCGTTCCGGCCCGATCTCGTGCTGCTGGACCTGATGTTGCCCGGACTCGACGGCATGAGCGTGTGCCGTCAGATCCGGGCGACGTCGGCGGTCCCGATCATCATGCTGACGGCCAAGGCCGACACTCCTGACGTGGTCGCCGGTCTGGAGGCGGGCGCCGACGACTACATGACCAAGCCGTTCAAGAACACCGAGCTGGTCGCCCGTATCCGGGCCAGGCTGCGCCGCACCGATCTCGTCGCCGAGACGCTGGAGTTCGGTGAGATCGTGCTGGACGCAGCCGGTCACACGGTGACCCGCAAGGGCGAGCAGCTCGACCTGACTCCGTTGGAGTTCGACCTGCTGGCCTGCCTGCTGGGTGACCCGTCCCAGGTGTTCACGCGTGAGGTGCTCCTGCAGAAGGTGTGGGGGTACCACCACCCCGGCGACACCAAGCTGGTCAACGTGCACATGACCAGGCTGCGATCGAAGATCGAGGACGATGCCGACGATCCCCAGATCATCCGGACAGTGCGCGGTGTGGGGTACCAGGCCATAGCGCCTGCCCCGTGAGGGGTCTGCGCCCGTGAGGAGCCTGTGGCGTCGGTCGCTGCAGACCCGGGTCGTCACCAGCACGATCGTCCTGAGCGCCCTGGCCATCGGTCTGACCGGCTGGGTCCTGTTGAGCACCGTCGCGTCCGAGCTGGCCGAGAACCGGCGCGAGGTCGCGGTCGCCGAGGCTCGGTCGGGCTTCCAGTACGCCCAGGACCAGCTCGACGCGGCGGTGGACACCGAGGCCGCGCCGCAGTCCGAGGCGCTGACCCAGATGGTGGACTCACTGACCGCGGCCCGCGGGACGGCGCGCACCTACGAGCTGGTGCTCAAGGGTCCGCTGTCCGGCGATGACTCCGTCGGTCCGGTCCGGTCGTCCTCGGCCATGTCGACCAGCACGCTGCCGAGCGGACTGGTCGACCGGGTGCAGGGCCGCAGCGGCACCTACTGGCAGTTCTCGGACCTGTCGCTGACCGACACCGCAGACCGCGAGCCGGTCGTGGTCGTGGGCCGTCAGCTCCGTGCTCCGGGCACCGGCGATGCCTACGCCTTGTACTACCTGTTCTCGATGCAGGACCAGCAGTCCACGTTGACGCTGCTGCGCAACGCACTGCTGCTCGGTGGCATGGCGATGGTGCTGATGGTGGGCGGTGTGGCCTGGCTGGTCTCGCGGCAGGTGCTCGATCCGGTGCGGATGGCTCGCCGCATCGCCGAGCGGTTCGCCGGCGGCAACCTGGAGGAACGCATGCACGTCCGGGGCGAGGACGACATCGCCCGGCTGAGCTCCTCGTTCAACCAGATGGCTGCCAACCTGCAGAGTCAGATCGGCCGGCTGGAGAATCTGTCGCGTCTGCAGCAACGCTTCGTGTCCGACGTGTCGCATGAGCTGCGCACGCCGCTGACCACGGTGCAGATGGCCAGCGAGGTGCTGTTCGACGCCCGCAGGGCGTTCGATCCGCAGACGGCACGATCGGCCGAGCTGCTGAAGGGCGAGCTCGACCGGTTCGAGTCGTTGTTGTCCGATCTGCTCGACCTGAGCCGGTTCGACGCCGGGGCCGCAGAGCTGGAGCTGGAATCCGTCGATCTGGCCGAGATCGCCCGTACCTGCACGGACGATCCGATGCTGCGACGCGCGAGCATCCAGGTACGGGTCGACGACGGTGGAGCCCAGGCGGTCGTGATGGCCGATCCGCGCCGTGTCGACAGGATCGTGCGCAACCTGATGACGAATGCCGCCAAGTACAGCAAGTCATCGACGGTGGCGGTGGCGGTGGCGCAGAACGACCACGGCGTCTCGTTGTCGGTGCGCGACTTCGGTGTCGGGCTCCAGCGTGATGAGAACGCGCGGGTGTTCGACCGGTTCTGGCGCGCAGATCCTGCCCGGGTGCAGGGCGGGACGGGGCTCGGGCTGTCCATTGCTCGCGAGGACGCCTCCCTGCACGGCGGGACGCTGCGGGCCTGGGGTCGGCCCGGCCAGGGCACGGAGTTCATCCTCACCCTCCCCAAGCAGATCGGCGAGGTTCCGGAGCCGGCCCTGGTGTCGGATCTGGATCGAGGGGGGCCGGATCGATGACGACAGGTAGCGGGACCGGCCGGGCCGGTGTCGTGCGCGCCCTCGCAGGCGTCGTGACGTTCCTGGTGGCGATGACCGGGTGCGCGGCGATCCCCACCTCGGGGCCGGTCACCGAGGTCGCCGAGGACGCCGGATTCGGGCAGAGCACCGTGCGGTACTCACCGGCACTGCCCGCCGACGGCGCCGAGCCGGGGGAGATCGTGCGTGGCTACCTCGATGCGATGCTGGCCTATCCCTCGTCGAACCGCACCGCGGCAGCCTTCCTCACGCCCTCGGCGGCCGATGAGTGGCAGCGTCAGGACGGAGTGACGATCTACGACGACGCCCAGGTGGTCTCGCTTCCGGAGGGGGACCGCGCACGAGCCGGTGACTCGACGTCTGCCCGCGTGTCGATCGATGCGGCCAGGGCGGGTGCGCTGGACTCCCAGGGCCGGTACACATCGGCTCGCGACCGCACGAGCGTGGACTACGAGCTGGTGCAGGTGGACGGGCAGTGGCGCATCGCCAACCCCCAACCCGGACTGCTGGTCACGGCCAAGTTCTTCGCGGACTACTTC
>JBBSRN010000056.1:0-12127 GCA_038242985.1 Propionibacteriales bacterium
CCCATGGCCCGCGGCGCTGTCGGCCGCGACTCCTCCTTGTCCTCCGCTGTCGGAGACGACGGCGATGCGTCGTCCCGGCGGCAACGGCACGTGCAGGAGGAGACGCGCGGTGTCCACCAGCTCGGTCGGGGTGGAGACCCGGACGGCCCCGGACGCACGACAGGCAGCGTCGACCATGTCGATCGCCGAGGTCATCGACCCGGTGTGCGAGCGAGCGAGCCGCGTGCTGCCTGCACTGGCGCCGATCGTCAGCAGGATCGTCCGTTTGCCGGCAGCGGCCAGTGCCTTGAGTGTTCGCACCAGGTACGCCCCGTCGGTGAAGCCCTCCAGGTACAGCGCGACCAAGTGTGTCTCGGCATGGTCGACGAGGTCGTCCAGCAGCTCCGCAGCGCTCACGTCGAGCTGATTGCCGACCGACACGAATCGCGAGATCCCCATGCCCCGCCGTGCGGCGAGATTGGCGATCTCCGAACCCAGCTGGCCGCTCTGGGAGATGATCGCGAGGTTGCCGGGGGTGAAGTGACCCCAGGCCAGCTGAAGTCGCGATCCCGCGTCGTACAGTCCCAGGCTGTTCGGGCCGACCATCCGCGCCCCGTTGGCAGCGAGCATCGCCGCCAGCTCGGGCTGGTCCGGCACGGTCGCGGTGATCCCGAGGAACGACCGCGTGCCCTGTGTCAGGGCTGCCGCGACGACATCGTGGACGTGGCGGCCGGGTACGCACAGCACCACCAGCTCCGCGGCTTCCGGCAGGTCCGCGACGCCATGATGGGCTGCGACGCCCTGCACCGTGGCCACCGCATGGTTGACCAGATGGACCTGTCGTCGGTCCTGCCCGAGCAAGGCCCCCCGAGCCAGCCAGTAGCCCCACTTAGCCTGGTCGTCGGACGCCCCGACGACTGCCACCGACGCAGGATCGCGAAACGGATCAAGCGAAGATGCGCGCATCCCGGACTTCCCAGAAGGCATTGACCCGGGCGCCGGTGGCGATCCCGTCGGGGGCGCGAGGCACCGGCGTGCGTGAGACCAGCTCGTCCCCGCCATCGGTGCGGACGTGCACCGAGCGGTCGCTGCCGAGGTAGACGCAGTCGATGACCGTGCCCTCGACGACATCGCACGACGTCGGTGGCGCCGCAGCACCCAGCGCCGTCACGCCGAGACGCTCCGGGCGCACCATCAACAATCCGCCAGCGGCATCGAAACGATCCGGCAACCGGTACTGCCGGGCGTTGACGGTGTCGACGAACGCACCCCCCTGGACCGAGCCGGAGAAGAGGTTGGACACGCCGATGAACTCCGCGGCGTACCGGCAGCTCGGCTCGTCGTAGAGCTGGGAGGGGCTTCCCACCTGGACGATCTGTCCCTCGCGCAGCAACGCGATGCGGTCGGACATGGTGATGGCCTCGTCCTGGTCATGGGTGACGAAGACGAACGTGATGCCCATCTCGCGGTGCAGACGGCGCAGCTCCAGCTGCAGCTGCTCACGCAGCATCTTGTCCAGAGCGCCGAGCGGTTCGTCCATCAGGAGGACGCGTGGACGGAAGACGATCGCCCGGGCCAGGGCGACCCGCTGCTGCTGCCCACCGGACAGATCGGCGGGCCTGCGCGCACCGAGGTCGCCCATCTCGACCATCTCGAGCGCTTCGCCCACTCGTCGGCGCACGTCCTCCTTGCGAACCTTCTGACGCTTCAACGCGAATCCGACGTTCTCGGCGACCGACATGTGCGGGAACAGCGCGTAGTGCTGGAACACCATCCCGAGTCCTCGCTTGTGCGGCGGCACGGACGTGAGGTCCCGGTCGTCCACCTGGACCCGCCCGCCGTCGGATCGGATGAAGCCGGCGATGATGTTCAGCAGGGTCGACTTACCCGATCCACTGGCGCCGAGCAGGGTCAGGAACTCCCCCGCCTCGATGTCGAGGCTCACGTCGTCGAGGACGACGTTGTCGCCGTACACCTTGCGCACCTCCTCGATCCGGATGGGTGCGCCGGCGAGGCTGTGGTCGTTCCGGGATGTGTCGGGCATGTCAGGCACCTGTCTTGGTGAGTGCGGCGGTGGCGCGTCGACTGATGATCCGCTGCAGCAGCCGGGTCAGGCCGACGAGGCCGAAGGTGAGCAGGATGACGACCAGGGCGAGGCTGGACACCGCCGCCACGGTCGGGTCGATCTGGACCCGGATGCCGGACCACATCTTGACCGGGAGGGTCGTGAGATCCGGTCCGGCGAGGAAGATCGCCACCACGACCTCGTCCCAGCTGATGATGAACGCGAACAGGGCTCCGGCCAGGACGCTGGGCAGGATCATCGGCAACGTGATGCGGAAGAAGGCCTGGACCGGGCTCGCCCCGAGGTTCATCGCGGCCATCTCGAGACGCCGGTCGACGGCGACCAGCCCGGACGAGACGTTGATCAGCACGTAGGGCACCGCGAGGCTGGTGTGCACCAGCACGAAACCCAGCGTGGTCTGGGTCAGCCCGAGACGCAGGAACATGATGTACGCCGACAGGCCGACGATCACGTAGGGCACGATCAGCGGCGCAAGCAGCACCGCGGTGATGCCGCCGCGGAACGGGAGCTTTCCCCGGACCAGCGCCAACGCCGCCAACGTGCCCAGCACCACGGCGAGCAACGCCGACAGCGCGGCGACCTCGAGACTGGACAGTGCGGACTGCAACCAGGTCGGATCGTCGATGAGGTTGTGGTACCACCGCAGCGACACGTCCTTCGGCGGGAAGCTCAGGAACGAGCTGTTGTTCAGCGACATGGGCACCACGACGAGGATGGGCAGCAACAGGTAGATGCCGATCAGGACGGCAAGCAGGACCAGCGAGGCCCGGGTGAGGATTCTGGTCATGACCGCCCCATCAGCATCTTCTCGAGATTGAGGAACTTGCTGGCCAGCGCCAGCAGCAGCATCGTGGTGACCAGCAGCATGGTGGCGAGCGCGGCGGCGAAACCGAACCGGAGCACCGTGCTGACCTGCTGCACGATCAGCTCGCCGATCATGGTGTTCTTCGGCCCGCCGAGCAGCGCCGGCGTGATGTAGTACCCCAGCGCCTGGATGAAGGTGAGCAGACCACCGGCCGCGACACCGGGCAGGCTCAGCGGCACGAACACCCGCCAGAATGCTCCGGCCGGTCGGTCTCCCATTCCCTCGGCTGCCGCCAGCAGCCGGCGATCGATCGTGCGCATGGTCGCGTAGATCGGGAGCACCGCGAACGGGAGGGCGATCTGCACCATCCCGAACACCACGCCCTGCATCGTCCGGATCAAGGTGATCGGCCCGTCGATCACGCCCAGGTCCTGTGCGGTGGTGTTGAGCACCCCGGTGTCGCGCAGCAGAAGGATCAGCGCGAAGCTCCGCACCAGGATGCTGGTCCAGAACGGCACCAGCACCAGCCCGAGCATGAACATCCGCCACTTCGGCCGCGCGATCGTCATCAGGTACGCGTACGGGTAGGCCAGCAGCAACGTCACCGCCGTGACCATCAGGCTGATCATGAAGGTGTTGCCGAGGACCCGCACGTACAGCGAGCTGGCGAAGATCGCCCGATAGTTGGCGAGCCCGACGCTGGGATCGGTGAAGCTGCGCTGCAGCATCACGACCAGCGGCACCACGAACACGAACAGCAGGAACAGCAGCAGCGGCAGGACCAGTGCTCCCCAGCTGTCCACCCGCAGGTAGCGCACGAGACGGGATCGACCCGAGGAGCCGGTGTGCCGCCGCAGGTACTGCTCGGTACCTGCGGCCGCGGTCACTGGGCGATCCAGCCGTTGAGCTTCTCGGTCACCGTGTCGTAGTTCTTGGCCCAGTAGACGTAGTCGATCGTTGCAGCGGACTTGTCGCTGACGTTCGGATCGCCGGCCAGATCCTTGCGCTTGGCCGCGGGGACGAGCTTCACGGCTTCGGCGGACGCGGGCCCATAGCCCGACAGTGCCGAGTCATCTGCCTGTGCCTGCTGGTTGTCCAGGAACCACATCATCCATTCCGTGGCCAGCTTGGTGTTCGAGTAGCCCTTCGGGATGACCACCTGGTCGTAGGAGACCAGATTCTCCCCGTACTCGTTCGCCACGGGCTGACCCTCCTCCGCGGCCTGGGTGATCCGGCCGTTCCACGCCTGGACCAGAGGAGCCTCGCCGCTGGCGACGAGCTGGGTCTGCTGGTCGCCGGTGTCGTACCAGACGATGTCCTTCTTGATCGTGTCGAGCTTCTTGAAGGCCCGGTCGATGTCCAACGGATACAGGTCATCGGCCGCGACACCGTCAGCCAGCAGCGCCGCTTCGAAGATGCCACCGGTCGCGTACTTCCAGAATCCACGCTTGCCGGGGAACTTCTTGGTGTCGAAGAACTCCGCCCAGGTCTTCGGGTGGCTTCCGGCGAACTTGTCGGTGTTGTAGGCGATGCTGAAGGTGTACTGCAGATTGGGGATGCCGCACTCGGTGATCTGTTCCTCCGACACACCCGACGACTTGGCCTTGTCGATGACTTCCTGGGGCAGCTTGGTCAGCCACCCCTTCGCGCAGGCGCTGTTGGCGAAGTTCGGCTCGACCTCGACCACGCCCCAGCTCACCTTCTTCGAGGTGACCTGCGCCTGGATCTTGGCGTAGTCCGTCGGCGAGTCCTGCTTGATGGAGACACCCTTGTCCTTCGCCCAAGGATCGAAGTAGGTCTTGACGTGTGCGTCTTGGGCGCCGCCGCCCCACATCGTGACGGCCAGGGAGTCGGCGTCGTCGCTCGATCCCCCACCACACGCGGACAGGGCGGTGGCAGCAGCAGCTGCGGCCGCCACGGCGACCAGCTTCTTCATGGACATCGGAGCCTCCGGATCATTTTTAACTGCTCAGTCAGTTATGACGCTGAGTGTGATGCAGCACACGCCGAAATGTCAAGAGTGCGCGCGGCGCACGATGCCGAATCCCAGTCGTGCAGCGAAGAAGCTCAGCGCACGACGGCCGTGTCGATGAAGGCACGGCACGTGGTGCGCATCTGCTCGACGTCCATGTGCGCCGATCCGATCAGCACCTGGATCGCGAGGCCATCCATCATCGCCACGTAGGCGTCCGCGAAGGCGACCGGATCGGACACGGTCAGCAGGCCCTCCTCGATGCCGGCGGTGACCGCGTCCAGCACGGTCCGGCGCCAGTCGTCGTAGTAGAAGTCGTTGATCTCTCGCATGGCGTCGTCACCGAGCGCAGAGACCCACATCTCGATCCAGACCCGCCAGGCCTCGACCGAACGCTGGGAAGCGGGGAGGTAGCCGTCCGCCATCTTGCGAAGCCGGGTCACCGGACCATCGTCCTCGGCGAAGTAGGTCTCGCGGCGGCCCACCGACAGCTCGTACTGGAATCGGAAGGCGTCCTTGAGGAGCTCGTCCTTGTTCTCGAAGTAGTAGTGGACGGTGCCGGTGCTGTAGCCAGCCCGCTTCGCGACATCAACAATGCGCAGATCGCGAAATCCGCGCTCTGCCACCACCCCGCACGTCGCCTCGAGGATCTCACGACGCCGTTCGGCCACTGCACTCGGACGCGCCACCGCAAGGACCCCTTCCAGAGATCGACGACTCGGATTCTAGCGTCAGCTTCCGTGCAGTCGCGCGAGCCGGGACTGCAGGGCGTCCCGGCGATGCGCATTTCCTCGCAGCTCGACGTACCCCTCGGCGTGCACCCACAGGAGCGCGTCATCGAGGCGCCGCACCGCTCCGGGCGGGTAGCGATAGTCCATGCGCTCGGCGATGAGCCCGGCATCGGCAGAGCGCAGCACGTCGCCGAGCTCGTCCAACGAGGTGATGCCCAGCTCCAGCAGCAGCCCGGAGATCCAGCCGTAGTGCTCGACCCGCGACCACGCCGCGTCGGCGTACTGGCCGGCCAGGAAGGCGGCCAGCTCGCGCGGTTCGATGCGCGGATCGTCATCGACGAGGACGTCCGGTGCGGTGGTGGTCACGCCCCGCAGCCGCTCGCGGATGATGGCGAACTCGGTGTCGGCGAGCTCCAGGAGTCCGGCGGCGAGCGTGAACCGTCGGTCGAACTCGCGGACGTGCTCCGGCGGCACCGAGCCCTTGTAGCGGATGTCGTGCTCGAACTCGGCCCACGCGTGCTGCAGCACCGTGCGCACCTGGACCTGGACCGTGCGACCGGCCAGCCCGGCGTACTCGGGTCGACTCTCGCGGGCCGGGTCGAGGGTGATCATCAGGTGCCGGCTGGCGTAACCGAACCGGCCCTCGCTCGCGGTCTCCCGGCCCATGTCGCGATCGTCCTTGACGATGACCTGATCGCCCAGCAGGCCGGCCACCGCCTCCACGTCACCCACCACGTAGGCGATGACCCGCACGCCGATCTGATCGGTGATCTGGGTCAGCGGATCGGCGTACAGCGGCACGCCGTGCTCGGTGCGGGTGGCCTTCTCGGCGAACGAGGCGACGCTCTTGGTCCGTCCCGTCACCGACAAGTAGTTGATGCCGGCCTCGTCGAGCAGGTCCGTGACCAGCGCGACGGCCTCCGCACCGGCCCGGCGCAGGTCGGCGTGCTGTGCGGCGTACTGCTGGACAGCTGCGTTCGACGTCCGCGCCGGGCCAGGCGCGTCCGAGCTGCCCCGGAGCGTCGGGGTGACGATGTATCCCTGCTCGAGGTCGCCGTACGTTGTCATCGCGGCCGGGGTGCGGTGGGCCAGCAGTGCGACGTGCGCGCACAGCACGGCGTCGACCTGGTCCTCGACCACCCGCAGCTGACTCTTGCGGGTCGCGTGCTCGACGTCGGACCGCAGGCCCGCCCAGGTCTCCTCGGTGGTCACGATCGTCTCCACCAGTGACATCAGTCGCAGCAGCTCGCTGCGCAGGAAGTCCAGGTCGCGACCCTTCTTGTCCTTGTACCGGACGATCCGATCCAGATCGAACAGCACGATCGTCGCCGCGTGCGGGTACACCTCGATCGCGCGGCGACCCCGCCCCGACCGGGGGTCGATGTCCAGGCCGAGCTGCTTGGCCACCCGCGCGCCCCGGCTCCCGTTCGCGAACTCGGCCTTGCCCGTGTTGGTCGGGTGCGTCCCGGCGTCGAATCGCCGAAAATCCTTGCTCAGCGCCTGCTCCGCGGGCCTTGACCCCGTGGCGTTCTTCACCACCAGTGGAGCGTCGATCCCGACGACGCAGTCGTCCTCGACGTAGACGCCGAGTCCGGCGACGATCTCCTCGTCGGTACGGACAGCGCTGACGTGCACCAACCGGCCGACCTCGTCCAGCACGGCGAGTCCGGTCGGTTGGCGCTCACCCCAGGCGAGGTCGATCCCGACGAAGTGCACCCGCCGCTCAGGCCTCCAGGATGGCGACGACGCCCTGGCCGCCAGCGGCGCAGATCGAGATCAGGCCGCGGCCCGAGCCCTTCTCGTGCAGCAGCTTGGCCAGATTCGCGACGATCCGTGCTCCGGTGGCAGCGAACGGGTGCGCCGCGGCCAGCGATGAGCCCTTGACGTTGAGCTTGCTGCGATCGATCGAGCCCAGCGGCAGATCGAGCCCGAGGTTGTTCTTGCAGAAGTCGGCGTCCTCCCACGCGGCGAGCGTGGTGAGCACCTGGGCGGCGAACGCCTCGTGGATCTCATAGAAGTCGAAGTCCTGGAGGGTCAGTCCCTGGCGCGCCAGCATGCGGGGCACGGCGTAGACCGGGGCCATCAACAAGCCCTCGCCGCCGTTGACGTAGTCGACTGCGGCGGTCTCGTAGTCAACGAGGTACGCGAGCGGCTCCCATCCGCGCTTGGCAGCCTCGGCCTCGGAGGCCAGCAGCACGGTCGACGCACCGTCGGACAGCGGTGTCGAGTTGCCGGCGGTCATCGTGGCGGCCGGATCTGTCTTGCCGAAGACCGGCTTCAGCGTGGCCAGCTTCTCCACCGTGGAGTCCGGTCGCATGTTGGTGTCCTTCTTGACACCGCGAAACGGCGTGACCAGATCGTCCTGCCAGCCCTCGGCGTAGGACTTCGCGAGGTGGTGGTGCGAGGCCGCGGCCAGCTCGTCCTGGGCCTCGCGCGTGATGCCCCACTGCTTGGTGGTGAGGGCCTGGCTGTCGCCCATCGACAATCCGGTGCGCGGCTCTGAGTTCTGCGGCTGGTCCGGCGCGAGGTCGGCGGGACGGATCTTGGCGAATGCCGCGAGACGACCCTTGGTGGTGCGGGCGCGGTTGGCCTCGAGCAGGATCTTGCGCAGCTTGTTGCCGACCGCCAGCGGCGCGTCGGAGGTCGTGTCGGTGCCACCGGCGATGCCGAAGTCGATCTTGCCGAGGGCGATCTTGTTGGCCACCTGGATGGTCGCCTGGATGCCGGTGTCACACGCCTGCTGGAGGTCGTAGGCGGGCGTGGACGGCGACAACCGCGAGCCCAGCACCGCCTCGCGGGCGAGGTTGAAGTCGCGGCTGTGCTTGAGGACGGCGCCAGCCGCGAACTCGCCGGCGCGCTCCCCCTGCAGGCCGAAGCGGTCGACCAGGCCGTCGAGGGCTGCGATCAGCATGTCCTGGTTGGAGACGTCGGTGTAGACGGTGTTGGAACGCGCGAACGGGATGCGGTTGCCACCGATCACGGCGACGCGGCGGACCTGGTCGTCGGCACTGCTCTTCTTGGCAGCAGTCGTCTTCTTGGCTGGAGTGGTGCTGGCCATGGGGTGCTCCTCGATCCGTGGTGTGACTACGGTGGCAAGTGATCGACGCCTCGTCGCACGTTGTGGACTGCGTCCGTACGTCGAGGTTACAGTCAGAGGACCATTTCAGATACCGATGGTATTCGAGAGATAGGACACACCGTGTCGGACAACTACCAGTCCTTCGCCCACAACCCGATCGGCAAGTTCCTGGTCAAGAACCTGGGCCTGCCGAATCCACCGTTCCTGGAGCGGTGGAGCGCTGGCGATCCGCTGGTGAAGGGCACCGTGCTCGTCGGTTCAGCCGACGGCAGCTCGTTGGGCCAGTCCATCACCACCGCGCTGAAGGCCGGTGGCATCGAGTCGACCACGGTCCTCGCACCGAGCCGGACGTACAAGGCCCTGGTGTTCGACGCCACCGGCATCGACTCCGCCGAAGGACTCGTCGCTCTGCAGGAGTTCTTCACACCGGTCCTGCGCAGCCTGGCCCCGTGCGGTCGCATCGTCGTGATCGGCCGCGCTGTCGACGAGGCCCGCTCCGAGAGCGCGGCCATCGGCCAGCGCGCGCTGGAGGGTTTCACCCGGTCGCTCGGCAAGGAGGTCGGCGGCGGGTCCACCGTCAACCTGCTCCACGTCTCGGCGGGCGCGGAGAAGACGCTCGCCTCGACCCTCGGGTTCTTCCTGTCCCCCAAGTCGGCCTACGTGTCGGGTCAGGTCGTGTCCATCGGTGGCACCGGCATCATCTCGGCGCCGGCCGTCAAGGACCTCCATCGTCCGCTCGAGGGCAAGATCGCCCTGGTCACCGGTGCGTCGCGAGGACTCGGCGCGGCGGACATGCGCGCCCTGGCCCGTGACGGCGCCACGGTGATCGGCCTGGACGTGCCGCCGCTGCAGGACGACCTCGTCGCGCTCGCAGCCGAGCTCGGCGGCGATCACATCGTCGGCGACATCACTGCCGCAGATGCTCCTGCCACGATCGCGGCCCACATCAAGAAGCATCACGGGGCGGTGGACATCGTGGTCCACAACGCCGGCATCACCCGCGACAAGCGCCTGCGCAACATGGCGGCGGAGAACTGGCAGCTCGTGGTCGACATCTCGGTGGGTGCGCCGCAGCGCATCACCGACCGGCTGCTCGAGGACAAGCTGATCAACCCCGGCGGCCTCGTGGTCGGCATCGCGTCGATCGCCGGCATCGCCGGCAACAACGGCCAGACCAACTACGCGTCGGCGAAGGCCGGCGTCATCGGTTGGATCCAGTCGCTGGCAGAGCGGACCGCGGAGGACGGGATCCGGGCCAATGTGATCGCACCGGGCTTCATGGAGACCGAGATGGTCCAGACCATCCCCCTCGGACTCCGGGAGGCCGGACGCCGGATGAACTCGATGTCGCAGGGCGGTCTGCCGGTCGACGTCGCCGAGACGATCGCCTGGCTCGCCAACCCCGGTTCGGCAGCGGTCAGCGGCAACGTGATCGGCGTCAACGGCCAGATGCTGCTGGGCGCCTCGTGACGACCACGCGGACCTTCACCAAGGCGCCGTCGACGCTGCCCCTCATGCTCAAGGCAGCGCTGCCCGCCCTCCCGGTGGTCGGTGGGCTCCCCGGTATCCGGCACCAGCGCGGCAACGAGCCCGACATGGTCCTGGAGCGGCGCGGTGTCGGCACCGACCCGGCTCATCTCGCGGCCTATCGCGACGTGTGCGGATTCGCGCCGACAGGTCCCACCCTGCCCGCCACGTATCCGCACATGGCGGCGTTCGGGCTGCATTTGTCGCTGATGACCGACACGGCTTTCCCCTTCGCCCCGATGGGTCTGGTGCACCTGCGCAACTCCATCACCCAGCTGCGGCCGATCACGCCCGACGAGACGTTCGACGTGTCAGTACGTGCCGCGAACCTGCGCCCGCACCCCAAGGGTCAGCTCATCGACGTGCTGACCGACGTGTCCATCGGCGGCGACGTCGTGTGGCGCGAGATCACGACGCTGTTCTCCCGGGGCAAGGGCGGCGGACCTGAGGATTCGCCCGCGCCGCTGGATGGCGTCGAGGCTCCTCAGGGTGCGGTGCAGTGGAGCCTTCCCGGCGATCTCGGCCGTCGCTACGGCTCGATCTCGGGCGACCGGAACCCCATCCACCTGCACCCGCTGACCGCCAAGGCGTTCGGCTTCCGCTCCAACATCGCCCACGGCATGTGGACCAAGGCCAACTGCCTGGCGACTCTGCAGAGCAGGCTCACGGGCGCGTTCACGGTCGACGTGGAGTTCAAGAAGCCGATCCTCCTGCCGAGCACCGTGATGTTCGGCTCGACGAAGAAGTCCGGTGGCACGATCACGTTCGGCGTCGTGGGTGCCCAGAAGCCGACGACCCATCTGGTCGGCCGGATCACCGCCCAGGACTGACAGATGCCCGGTCCTGAACCGTCTGGTCCTGAACCGTCTGGTCCGGGACTGCCGGCCATGCAGGCGACCTCCGTCGAGTTCTTGTCGCCCACCACACCGATGGACTCACGCGCGAACGTGCTGGTGGGTTATCTCGACTACTTCCGCGCTGTCCTCATCGACAAGACACGCGCGCTCGCCCACGACGAGCTGCAATCCAGCCCGTTGCCATCGGGCTGGACTCCCCTCGAACTGCTGAATCACCTGGCGGCGGTGGAACGACGATGGCTGGTGTGGGGCTTCGAGGGAACGACGGTCGACGATCCGTGGACCGATCATCGCGACGGCCGCTGGTGGGTGGCACCGCATCTCGCCCGCGACGAGGTGATCGAGGCGTTGACGTCCCAGGCTCGCGTCACCCGCACCATCGTCGGCCGTCATGACCTCGCGGACGTCGGCCAGCCGGGCGACCGCTGGGACGGCGCCGAGCCGGCCACCCTGGAGCGCGTGCTGCTGCACCTGCTCCAGGAGTACGCCCGCCACGCTGGCCACCTCGACGTCGTCGTCGAGCTCGCGAACGGCCGCGTCGGCGAGGAGTAGTCCTGGCGGAACCAGCACCGGCAGTCAGGCTGCTCGTGGTCTGAGCTGGGTGTATCGGGCGTGGCGTCGGGGTGTTTGGTGGGGGTCGATGCGGGTGGGTGGGATGAGCTCGATGATGTGGTCGGTGGCTCGTCTGAGTTGCCAGCCGGTGTCTTGGTGCAGGAGGTGGTGGTGGAAGTAGCACAGCAGGACCCCGTTTTCCAGGGTGGTCTTGCCGCCGTGGGACCACGGGGTCAGGTGATGGGCTTCGCAGTGTGAGGGTGGCCTGTCGCAGCCGGCCCACACGCAACCTTGGTCGCGGACGGCCAACGCCAACCGTTGGGGCCTGGAGTACAGGCGGCCCGGTGAGCTGGAGCAGCTGATCTGTCCGTTGGCGTCCAGGTACAGGGCCACGATGGGCGCGTTGCAGGACAGTCGTTGGGTCTGGGCGGCGGACATGTTGCTGCCGCCGGTGCCGGTGCCGAATCCGTGACCGGTGGCCATCACGTCGATCGGGACGGTGACCGCGACGGTCGCGGCCAGCCCACCTGCTTGAGGCA
>JBBSRN010000057.1:0-12063 GCA_038242985.1 Propionibacteriales bacterium
CGGAGACGGCACCGTGATCACCACTCCCGTCACGCTGAAGACCGATTCGAACTCGCCGCTGGTTGGCTCGGTCGCCACGAGTCAGCTCGTCGCGGGCGCGCTCAAGGGAGTCGAGGACTCGCTCAACAAGAGCCTGGACGGCGTCCTCGCGCCGCTGGCAGCGACGGTCCCGACGGTGAAGAAGCAGGTCGTCGATGCCGTCCTCGCCCAGATCGGTCCGAATGTGGTCGACCCCCTGGGCGACGCGCTCACCCCGATCCTGACCGGCACCGTCAACAAGCAGGAGTCAGGTGACGGAGCCATCGCGGTCACGGCACTGAGCCTGGGCGTCGTCGGCAAGACCGCCACGCTGGATCTCGCTCGAGTGAGCTGCGGACCGAACGCCGTGCGTCAGGCAGCTGATGGTGATGGTGGCAACGCCGCTGCCGACGGCAACAACAACGGTGACGCCGATGGCAACAACAACGGTGACGCCGACGGCAACAACAACGGTGACGCCGACGGCAACGACAACGGTGACGCCGATGGCAACGACAACGGTGCCGCCGACGGCAACAACAACGGTGCCGCCGCCGGGAACGGTGGCAACGCTGCATCGATCTCCGACGCCGACAGCGCGGCCGACGCGGACGCGTCGACCAACCTGCCGGACGCCGGTGCGCCGAACGTGCTGCCGTTCGTCCTGCTCGGTCTCGCGCTGCTGGCCTTCGGCGCGGCAGTTCTGCTGAACGAGCGTCGTCGTCCTGGCTCCATCGGCCCGGACCACCTCGCCTGACAGCAGGCTCGGTGCGAGTGCCGGCTTCCCAGGGGGAGGCCGGCACTCGCTCTCTCCTCATGACCATGTCCGAACACACCCCCACCCCCATCTCCGACGGCCTCGGCCGTGGGCAGCGGGCGGGAGTACTGGTGGTGGGTCTGCTGCTCATCGTGCACTCGGCACTCGTGGCGCTCTGGCTCGCACCTCCCAGCCCGGTCCGCGACCTGATCGGCAGCTCGGTGCTGGACACCTACGTGGATCCCTACTTCGAGCAGGGCACCGACATGGTCGGTGTCGGATCCAACCGGGTCGACGAGGCACTGTCGTTGCGCGCCTCGGTTCGACCCGAAGGCGGCGGGGAGCCTGCAGTGACGAGGTGGATCGACGTCACGGCTGTCGACACGCAGGCGATTCGCGGGTCCGTCGACCCCTCCCGCGCCCATCAGGTCGCGCGGCGCGTGGCCGCCAACCTCAACTTCGCGCTGTTCGCCCTGAACCCCGAACAGCGGCAGATCGTCGCGGACACCGGCGCCGACGCCCCGGTGGGTCAGTTGGAACGACAGCTGCGGTCCAGCGGAGGCAACAGCTCGGACAGCACCAACTTCCTGGCCAACGACCAGATGGCCACGCAGTTCGCCTCGTTGTGGCTCGGCGCGGCGCTGCCCGACGTCGAGCTGCTGCAGGTGCAGTACCGCGTCGGGCGCCGGGTGGTGCCACAACGCGCGAAGCACGACGCCCCGGCGCTCGCCGACATCGACTACGACTGGTTCAGCGTCGGCTGGCGCAGCACGTTCCGGGCCGAGCCCGAGGCGCGGGCCGCGTTCGCCGACCACGTGGGTGGGGTCAGCAGTGAATGACGTCCGGCGGCGTTTCGTCGCCTGGCTCACGGCGGTGAGCGACCGCTTCGTGCACTGGATGGTCGACCGTCGGCACGCCTCGAGGGGCGCGGCAGCCGTCCGCATCGGGACGGGCCTGTCGGTCATCGGTCTGCTGCTGACGAACGTCACGACCCGCGACCTGTGGGTCGGACAGGCCTCGATCTGGGCCGAACCGGCACGCTCGGCGAGCAGCTTCCCGGAGCTGGCGCTGCTCCGTGGCGTCAGCCCCGACATCCTGACTGCCGTCTACGCACTGACCGTGATCGCCGCGGCAGCGTTCGTGCTCGGCTGGCACACCAAGGTGGCCCACGTCCTCACGTACGTGGGCTTCATCGCGATCGTCGCGCAGAACCCGGTGGTGGGAGTGCAGGGTGACAACCTGGTGCGCCTCACCCTGCTGTGGTTGCTGCTGATGCGCACGGCTGAGCACTGGTCGATCGACGCCTGGCGCCGTGATCGCCGCTCTCGTGGCCGCAGGCTCCACCGTGGCGACGCGGGGGTCGCATGCGAGCAGGAGGTGCTGCCGGCGTGGATCGTCAACGTCATGCACAACGCCGGTCTGGTCGCGCTCGCGGCACAGACCGTGCTCGCCTACACGGCTGCCGGCCTGGACAAGATCTCGCAGAACGCGTGGCAGCACGGGACGGCGCTGTACTCCACGCTGCAGCTGCCTGAGTCGCGGCCGTTCCCGGCGCTGTCGGACCTGATCGGCTCCAGCCAGGTGCTGCTCGCGATCCTCACCTACGGCGTGCTGCTCGTGCAGCTGTTCTTCGCCCCGCTGCTGCTGTCTCGCCGTTCACGCCAGCTGGTGATCGTCGCTGCGCTGGTGGTGTCGGTGCTGTTCGCCGTGGTGTTCGCGGCACCGTGGTCGCAGCTGGCGGTCGTTGCCGTCACCGTGCTGTTCGTGCCCGATCGCACCTGGCAACGCGTGGAGCAGGCGGTTTTCGAACGCGTGGACGTGGTGACCGACCGATTCGCCCGCAGGGGCAGGGCAACCGAGGGGGTCAGGGACGGCTCACGCGGCTTCGCGGGCCCGGCGCCGCGTCATGCCGGGAGTCGCGCACGCCGCTGAGGATCATCGCGAAGACCGGCACCGTCAGCACTGCTGCGGCCGCGTTCAGGGTGCCGAATCCGCTGAGCGACACCACGCCGCCGGCGATCAGCCCGCCGAGTGCGCCGGCGAGATTCATCGTCAGGTCGGAGAATCCCTGCACGACGGGACGATCCTCCACGGCCAGGGCCGCCGACAGCATCGCTGCGCCGGCGATGACCGAGGCCGACCATCCGAGGCCCAGCAGTGTCAGGCCGACCGTGATCTGCACCTCGGACCCGCCGGAGGTGCCCGCGACCGCCACCGCAGCGAGCAGCGTGGCCTGGCCCAGCAGGATCACCTTGTCCGGACCCCAGACGTCGCTGGCCCACCCCATCAGCGGTGACAAGGCGTACATCCCGGCGATGTGCAGGCTGATCGTCAGCCCGATGATGTTCAGGGCCGCTCCGTGGTCCTCCATGTGCACCGGCGTCAGGGCCATCACGGACACCATGATGGCGTGCGAGGCCGCGATGGTGAGCACGGCGACCAGGGTGCGGCCATGCAGGTGCGGCAGGGCCGCACGGACGCCGCCGTGGGACGAGGTGGCGCCGGTCGTCCGCTCCAACGGATCGGGCCGCAACCAGCCCAGGGTGATGATCGCTGCGATCGCGAATCCGGCCGCGGAGAACAGCATGGGTCCGGCCAGCTCGGGCAGCCCGAGACCGCGGGCGATCGCTCCGCCGGGGCCGGTGAGATTAGGTCCGGCGACGGCTCCGATCGTGGTCGACCAGACCACCAACGACAGGGTCCGGCCGACCTGGTGCGGCTCGGCGCGATCCACTGCGGCGAACCGCGACTGCAGGTTCGCGGCGGTGCTGCCACCGAACAGCAGCAGACCCAGCAGCACCAAGGGCAGGGAGCGCAGCTCGGCACCGATCACGGTGACAGCGGCTCCGCTGGCTCCGCTGGCCCATCCGACGGTCAGCGCCGGACGACGTCCTGATCGTGCCGCCAACGAGGACAACGGAATCGCGAACGCGGCAGCGCCGAGCGTCAGCATGACCACCGCCATGCCGGCCCAGAAGGAAGATCCGCTGACCTCCCTGACCAGCAGGGCGCCGACGGCGATGCCGGCCCCGTTGCCGATGCCGCCGATGACCTGCACCGTCGCCAGCACCCGGACGATCTTGTTCTGCACCGCAGCGGTCGACGGCTCGGCGAGGGTCATGGGTTCACCCTAGAGGTCGACTCCCGGGGGAGCGCTTCACCGCCCGGGTACCGCAGGAAGCACGCCCGGACCGTCGCGCACCTCGAACACCAGCTGCGTCTCGGTCTGCTGCACGATGGGATGAATCGTGATGTGTTCGAGCACCATGTCGCGCAGGACCCCCGGTGACTGCACTGCGACGTGCAGCTGGAAGTCGTCCTCGCCTCCCACGTGGAAGACCGACAGCACGCCCGGGATGCCGACGAGGTTGTCGTAGAGGCGGTACACGTGATCGCGGTCGTGCCGGCCGAGCCGCAGCTTGATGATGGCCTGCACGGGATGGCCGAGGGATTCGGGATCGAGCCGGGCGTTGATGCTCGCGACCGTGCCGGACTGGCGCAGCGCTCGGACCCGGTAGGCACAGGTGGACTCCGCCACACCGACTCGTGCGGCCAGTGCGGCGTTCGTGATCCGGCCGTCCTCGACGAGGGCGGCGAGGATGGCCAGATCCGTCCCGTCGAGGGCGCCGGATCCCGGTGGTGGATTCCTCGGACTGTCCATGATCATGGCCTTCCGTTTTGCGGGATCTGCGGCAGTGTGGCGATTTCAACACAACATCTGCAAGCGTACTTGTATAGAACTGTGACATCGCCAACGATGGCCAGATGATGACCGAGGATCTCCAGCTCGACTCCGTCGCCGTCCACGCAGGTCGAGAAGATCTCGACGCGCTGGGAGTGCATGCGCTTCCCATCGACCTCTCCACCACCAACCCGCTGCCGGACATCGAGTCCGGAGGGGCCTCCTACGAGGCGATGGCGACCGGCGGCGTGCCCGACCCCGAGGGTGGTGCGGTCTACGCCCGACTCTGGAATCCCACCGTCGCCCGGTTCGAGGTGGCACTCGCCCGCCTGGAGCATGCCTCTGCGGCGGTCGCGTTCTCCTCGGGCATGGCCGCGATGACCGCAGCGATCCTCGCCACCACGCAGGGCAGTGCCCGCCAGCACATCGTCGCCGTACGTCCGCTGTACGGAGGGACCGACCACCTGCTTGCCTCCGGTCTGCTGGGCGTCGAGACGACCTTCTGCGATGCCGCCGACGTGGCGAGCCAGATCAGGAGTGACACCGCGATGGTCGTCCTCGAGACGCCGGCCAATCCCACGCTGGAGCTCGTGGACATCCAGGCCGTCGTCGCGGCGGCCGGCGACGTCCCGGTCCTGGTCGACAACACGTTCGCCACACCGATCCTGCAGAATCCGATGGATCTGGGAGCCGCTCTCGTCCTGCACAGCGCCACGAAGTACCTCGGCGGTCATGGCGATGTCGTCGGCGGCGTCATCGCCTGCACAGAACCACTCGCTGCTGCGCTGCGGCGGGTCCGCGCCATCACCGGGTCGGTCCTTCATCCGCTCGGCGCCTATCTGCTGCACCGCGGGTTGGCCACCCTGCCGATTCGCGTCCGCGCCCAGCAGGAGAGCGCCGTCCGGATCGTCGAGCACCTGCGCGACCACCCGGCCGTGGAACGGGTCTACCACCCAGGCCTGGAAGACCCCACCGGACTGGTCGGGCGACAGATGTCCGGTCCCGGAGCGATGATCTCGCTGGCACTTCGGGGTGGCTTCGACCAGGCCATGGCGGTGACGTCGGCCGTCTCGCTGTTCACCCACGCGGTGTCTCTCGGCGGGGTCGACTCGCTCATCCAGCACCCAGCCGCGCTGACACACCGCCCCGTCGCGCCCGAGGCCAGGCCGTCGGCAGCCATCGTGCGACTGTCGATCGGTCTGGAGGCCACCTCCGACCTGGTCGCCGATCTCGAGACGGCGCTGGCGGCGCCGTCGGTCGCGAAGTGCAGCGCCTGACCCACCCTCCGCTCGGGGAGTCGGATCGTCCGCGAGCAAGAGATCCCGTGGAGCCTTCGCCTCACCGAGGGTCAGAAATCACCAGATGGCGACGCGGTCCTCCGGATCGAGCCACAAGGCGTCGTCGGGAGTGACGTCGAACGCCCGGTAGAACGCGTCGATGTTCCGCACGACCTGGTTGCAACGAAATTCCGGTGGGGAGTGCGGATCGACGGTCAGCCGGCGCACCGTCTCGGCCGGTCGCACCTTGCCCTGCCAGGCCTGCGCCCACGACAGGAAGAACCGCTGGTCCGGCGTCAGGCCGTCGATCGGATCGGGGTCCGGCCCATCGCCGTCGGTCCTGGCGAGGCGGAACGCGCGGTAGGCGATGCCGAGTCCGCCGAGGTCGCCGATGTTCTCCCCGATGGTCAGTGAACCGTTGACCGTCTGCCCGTCGGCACCGTCGGGCGCGAGATCGTCGTACTGGGTCACCAGCGCGCCGGTGAGGGCGTCGAACGCGGTGCGGTCGGCATCGGTCCACCAGTTCTGCAGCGCGCCCGATCCGTCGTACTGCGAGCCCTGATCGTCGAATCCGTGGCCGATCTCGTGGCCGATCACCGCTCCGATCGCTCCGTAGTTGACCGCGTCGTCTGCGTCCGCGTGGAAGAACGGCGGCTGGAGGATCGCCGCCGGGAACACGATCTCGTTCATCGTCGGGTTGTAGTACGCATTGACCGTCTGCGGCGTCATGTACCACTCGTCGCGATCGATGGGGGAGCCGATCTTGGCGAGCTCGCGGTCGGTCTCGACCGCGATGCTGCGCCGGACGTTGCCGATCAGGTCGGCCGGATCGGTCTCGAGGGCGGTGTAGTCCTTGAACTGGTCCGGGTGCCCGATCTTCGGCGTGAACGCAGCCAGCTTGTCGTGGGCACGCTGCTTGGTCTCATCGCTCATCCACGACAGGCCCGCGATGCTGTCTCGGTAGGCGGCCAGCAGGTGGTCGATGAGCTCGATCATCCGCTCCTTGGCCACCGGCGGGAACTCCGTGGTCACATAGATCTTGCCGACGGCCTCGCCCACGGCCCCCTCCACGAACGACACCCCGCGCTTCCACCGGGGGCGCATCTCGTCGGTGCCGGACAGCGTGCGGCCGTAGAACTCGAAGTTGGCGGCGACGAACGGCGACGACAGGTACGAAGACGCACCGTGCACGATGCTCCACCGCAGCCAGTCCTGCCACGACTCGAGCAGATCGTCGGACAGCAGCGTCTGCACGCCCTCCAGGAACGACGGCTGCGACACGACCAGCTCGGCCAGCACCGCGTCCGGTACCTGGCCCGCCGTGGCCCATGCGGACCAGTCGAAGGCGGGGGTCAGGTGCTGCACCGCGTCGAGGTCGAGCAGGTTGTAGGTCTTCTGGGCGTCGCGGCACGCGACCCGGTCCCAGTGGAACGACGCGATCTTCGTCTCCAGCGCCATGATGCGCTCGGCCCGTCCGGCGGCATCGTCGAGCCCGGCGAGATCCAGCATCGTGGTGATGTGCGCGACGTAGGCCTCGCGGATCGGCAGGAACTGGTCATCGCGGTAGTACGACTCGTCGGGAAGTCCGATGCCGCTCTGCACCACGTGGGTGACGTACCGGTCGGGCTGCCCGCGGTCGGGCGCGATGTAGAGGCCGAACACGCCGCCGGTGCCCTGTCGGTCGAGTGCACCGAGGGTGCGCACCAGCGCCGCGACGTCGTCGACCGCGTCGACCGCGGCGAGGTCCTCCGCCAGAGGTTCGGCGCCCAGGGACTCGATGCGATCGGTGTCCATGAAGCTGGCGTAGAGAGCACCGATGCGCTGGGCGTCCGGATCGTCGCCGGGGTCGGCGGCGGCAGCCTCGATGATGGCCCGCACCGCCAGCTCTGACTCGTCCACCAGCTCGACGAAGGATCCTGCCGTGGCGCGGTCCGGCTTGATCGGCGTGTTCTGCAGCCACGGGCCGTTCACGTGGCGGAACAGATCGTCCTGCACGCGGATCTGCGGGTCGAATTGCGAGATGTCGATGCCTGGGTTCACGTGCTCAGGCTAGTCCGGCCACAATGAGGGCCGTGAGCAAGTCGAGACCCGCCCGGCTGATCGTCCAGCGCGTCGAGCAGATCGCCCCGTCGCTGCGGCGCGTGGTGCTCGGCGGCGAGGAGTTCGACACCTATCTGGAGCGACACCTCGCCCTCGGCGAGGGATGCTTCACCGACACGTACGTGAAGCTGGTGTTCCTGCGCGACGGGTTCGACTACCCCGAGCCGCTGGACCTCGACGTGGTGCGCGACCTGCTGCCGCCCGAGGCCGCGCCGGTCCTGCGCACGTACACGATCCGGTGGCTGGACGCCGCGGCGCGCGAGCTGGCGATCGACTTCGTGGTGCATGGGGGACCGGAGGAGGGGGTGGCCGGGCCGTGGGCCATGGCCGCCGCGCCCGGGGACTCGATCCACCTGCGGGGGCCGGGCGGGGCGTATGCACCGGACCCCGACGCCGACTGGCACCTGTTCGTCGGCGACGAGGCCGGGCTGCCGGCGATCAGCTCGGCGATCGAGTCGCTGCCCAGGGGTGCGCGGGCGGTGGCCTTCGTGGAGATCGATGGGCCCGACGACGAGATGCCCTGGCGCACCGAGGGTGACGTCGAGACCCACTGGCTCCATCGGGCGGGTGCCGGGCGCGGCACCACGACGCTGCTCGATGACGCCGTGCGGGCGTGGGACTGGTGGCCCGGTCGGGCCCAGGCATTCATCCACGGCGAGTCGGCGCTGCTGAAGTCGGTGCGACCGTACGTGCGGGGCGACCGCGGGGTCGATCGCAAGCAGGACCTGTCGGTGTCGGCCTACTGGCGCCGCGGCGCGACCGAGGAGGGCTTCCGTCAATGGAAGTCCCAGAACCGGTAACCTCACCGGGTGAGTGAACTTCGCAACGTCGGCGTCATCCTGGCTGGTGGGACGGGCACCCGAGTGGGTTTGTCCATTCCCAAGCAGCTCATCAAGATCGCCGGCAAGACCATCATCGAGCACACCATTGCTGCGTTCCAGGCAGCCGAGGCCATCGACGACATCATCGTCCTGATGGCGCCGGGCCACCTGGACCCCGTCCGCGCCATCGTGCAGAACGGGGGCTACGGCAAGGTCAGCCAGATCGTGGAGGGGGGCGAGACCCGCAACGAGTCCACGAGCCGAGCGTTGGAGGCACTGGGCACCGAGGAGTGCAACGTGCTGTTCCACGATGCGGTGCGTCCGCTGGTGTCGCAGACCATCATCGGCGACGTCGTGGCGGCGCTGGCCACTCACGAGGCCGTCGACACCGCGATCCCGTCGGCCGACACGATCGTGCAGGTCGAGGCCGAGCGCGGGCGCCACGGCGAGGAGATCATCGAGGACGTCCTGCAACGCCACCTGCTGCGCCGTGGCCAGACGCCTCAGGCGTTCCGTCTCTCGGTCATTCGCCGCGCGTACGAGCTGGCCTGGCAGGACCCGGACTTCACCGCGACCGACGACTGCACCGTGGTGCTGCGGTACCTGCCCGACGTGCCGATCGCCGTCGTGACCGGCCACGAGCGCAACATGAAGGTCACCGAGCCGATCGACGTCTACATCGCCGACAAGCTCTTCCAGCTGCAGTCGGCCGACACCCCCGAGGCGATGTCCGACGAGCAGCACCGGGAGGTGCTGGCCGGCAAGACCATGGTGGTCTTCGGCGGCTCCTACGGGATCGGTGGGGACATCGCCGATCTGGCCCGGTCCTTCGGCGCGACGGTGCACACCTTCTCCCGGTCCTCGACCAACACCCACGTCGATCGGCGCGAGGACATCAAGGCGGCTGCCGAGCAGGTGCTGCGGGACTCCTCGTCCATCGACTTCGTCGTCAACACCGCCGGCGTGCTGGTCATCGAGGATCTGGCCAAGACGTCGGAGGAGACGATCTTCGCGGCCACCGAGATCAACTACCTCGCGCCGATCTTCATCGCCCAGGAGTTCTACTCCCACCTGGCGAGCTCGGGCGGATCGTTGCTGCTGTTCACGTCCTCGTCGTACACGCGTGGGCGCGGCGGCTACTCGTTGTACTCCTCGGCCAAGGCGGCCGTGGTCAACCTGACCCAGGCGCTGGCCGACGAGTGGGCCGGCGAGGTGCGGGTCAACTGCGTCAATCCTGAGCGCACCGGGACGCCGATGCGCACCAAGGCGTTCGGAGCCGAGCCCGAGGGCACCCTGCTGAGCTCGATGGAGGTCGCCCGGCAGTCGCTGGACGTCCTGCTGTCGCGACAGACCGGGCACATCATCGACATCCGTCGCGGGGATGGGCCGGCGGCTGTCGGCGGGGGTTCGTGACCGGTCGGTAACGTGGTCGCCATGCCTTCTGTTGACGCCCTCATCACCCCGTCCGCCAGCGCCCCGTTCGAGCGTGGCACGATCGAGCGCCGCGATCCCCGTCCGCACGACGTCGTGATCGACATCGCGTTCGCGGGCGTGTGCCATTCGGACATCCACCAGGCTCGCGAGGAGTGGGGCAAGGCACTGTTCCCGATGGTGCCCGGCCACGAGATCGCCGGCACCGTCAGCGCGGTGGGCGCCGAGGTCGGGTCGTATGCCGTGGGGGACCGGGTCGGCGTCGGCTGCTTCGTCGACTCGTGCCGCGAGTGCGACAACTGCAAGGCCGGCGAGGAGCAGTACTGCCTCAAGGGTGAGGTCGTCACCTACAACGGCAAGGAGTACGACGGCGAGCTGACCTTCGGCGGCTACAGCACCCAGATCGTGGTCGATGAGAACTACGTGCTGCGCATCCCCGAGGGCATCGAGCTGGACGAGGCCGCACCCCTGCTCTGCGCGGGCATCACGGTCTTCAGCCCCTTGAACCACTGGGGAGCCGGACCGGGGAAGCGCGTGGCGATCGTCGGCATGGGCGGGCTCGGCCACATGGGCGTGAAGATCGCCCACGCCATGGGGGCCGAGGTCACCGTGCTGAGCCAGACGCTGTCCAAGGCCGATGACGGCAAGCGGCTCGGCGCCGATCACTACTTCGCGACCAGTGACAAGCAGACGTTCAAGGACCTGCGGGGCAGCTTCGACCTGATCATCAACACGGTCGCGGCGAATCTCCCGGTGGACCGCTACCTGTCGATGCTGGCGCTCGACGGCACCATGGTGAACGTCGGCATTCCCGACAGCCCGGACACCTTCCACGCCTTCTCCCTGGCCGCCATGCGGCGCTCGATGTCCGGCTCGAAGATCGGCGGCATCCGCGAGACGCAGCAGATGCTCGACTTCTGCGCCGAGCACGGCCTCGGCGCCGAGATCGAGATCATCGGTGTCGATGACGTCGGCGCGGCCTACGAGCGGGTCGTCGCCAGCGACGTCCGCTACCGCTTCGTCATCGACATCAGCACCTTCGAGGCGTGAGTTCCCGCTGGCCCTGACGTTCGGACCGCGACACGCCAGCGTGTCGACGTCCCAACGTCAGGCTCAGCGGGAACCGTCAGGGCTGGTGGGCGTTCTTGCGCAGCGCGCGGCGGAGCTGGCCGATGCGCAGCGAACCGGGCACGGCCACGATCAGGACAGAGATCACCGCGGCCATCAGCATGGCGACGGCCAAGGAGATGTCGCCTTCCCAGCCGAAGAACCGGATCGTGACGGCATCGGAGTTCTGGGCGATGAAGATCAGCAGGAGGATCGCCAGGATCGCCGCGACGACCAGTCCGATCCACAGGGCGCTGACCCGGGTGCGTCGGACCTTCCCCTTCTGGTCGAGGCCAGCCGGCGCTGCGGGTCGAGGATCCGCTGAGTCCTGGCGGTCCCGGTCCGCGACCGGCCCGCCGCTGGAGCCCGTGGCCGGTACGGAGGGCTCGTCCCTCGGGCGCCGGCTGTCCGAGGACTGCGGGGAGCGGGCGCCACCGGAGGATGCGGAGTCCGATGCGGTGGGCACGCCGGAGCCGGTGGGCGTGGGTCTCGGGGTCCCTGCGCGGTCGGCAGGAGGCTGGTTCTTGCGGTTGAAGTTCACGATCGGATCTCCTCATCGGGTGGGACGTCGTCCGAGGCCCCCAGCACCAGAATATGGCGCCGGGGGCTGCATCACAGATTGAGGGGCGGGGATGGCCCTAGGAAAGGTCCTTCTTGATGTCCGAAGCGGCGTCCTTGACGTCCTCGCCGACGTTCTTGAGGCTGCCGCTGGCCTGGTCCTGCTGGCCCTCGGCCTTGAGGTCCTCGTTGTTCGTGTGCTCGCCGACGGCCTCCTTGGCCTGTCCACCCAGCTTCTCGGCGTTGTTCTTGGCCTTGTCGAAAATACCCATGGAGCACTCCTTCGTCGGAACGGGCCCTGCGGTGGGCCCG
>JBBSRN010000058.1:0-11954 GCA_038242985.1 Propionibacteriales bacterium
GCCGCCGTAGACCCCGACGGCGGCGACATCGGAGCGGCTGTCGGCCTCGATGGACCCCTCGATCAGCTCGCGCGGCATCTGGGCATCGAGGGCGTTCATCTTCGGACGATCGAGCCGGATGGTCCCCACCCCGCCGTCGACGTCCAGGGTCACGAGCTCCGTCATGGTTCCTCCTGCGTTTCACCGCCGCACTGCTGTCCCCTTCACGGGGTGGTCGAGTCGAGCATAGGACGGCTCCGCCCGTCCGGCGGCCGCTACCGTAGGACCATGAGCGAATCGCCGGACCTGAGCGGCCAGACCTTCGTCGTCACGGGGGCCAACTCAGGCCTCGGACTCGAGGCGTCCCGCACGCTCGCCGCTGCCGGCGGGCACGTCGTCCTCGCCGTCCGCGACACCGAGAGGGGCCGAGCAGCCGCCGCCACCGTCCCCGGCTCGACCCAGGTCCTCGAGCTCGATCTCGCCGACCTGTCATCGGTGCGCACCTTCGCCGAGGCGTGGGGGAACGCGCCGATCACGACCCTCGTCAACAACGCAGGCATCATGATGGTCGCCGAGGGCCGCACGGTCGACGGTTTCGAGCGGCAGATCGGCACCAACCACTTCGGTCACTTCGCCCTGACCAATCTGCTGCTGCCGCAGATCACCGATCGCGTGGTCACCGTCTCGTCCAGCCTTCACCACGGCCCTCAGGTGCGGCTGGACAACCTGGAGCTCGAAGGCATCTACAAGCCGGCCGGCGCCTATCAGCAGTCGAAGCTGGCCAATCTGCTGTTCACCCTCGAGCTGCAGCGGCGTCTCACCGAGAGCGGCTCGTCGGTCGCGGCGCACGGTGCGCACCCCGGCTACTCCGCGACCAACCTGCAGACGCACCACGCCAGCGCGCTGATGAACCGGCTGATGTGGATCGGCAACACGGTGATCGCGACCAGTGCGGAGTTCGGTTCACGGCCCACGGTGCATGCCGTGACGGCCGACCTGCCGCCGAACAGCTACATCGGGCCGACGAAGCTGCGCGGAACGCGCGGTGCACCGGGTCCCAACCCGCGATCGGTCCAGGCGCGGGACGCCAGCGTGGCACGCGCCCTGTGGGACGTCTCCGAGGAGCGCACGGGCGTGACGTTCCCGCTGGTGTCGCGATGAACAAGCCCATCGAGACCTGGCTGACCGACATGGACGGCGTGCTGGTCCACGAGGAGACGGCCATCGCCGGTGCGTCCGAGTTCGTCTCGCGGCTCACCGCGTCCGGGTGCAAGTTCCTGGTGCTGACCAACAACTCGATCTTCACCCCGCGCGACCTGCGTGCGCGACTGCGCGCGGCCGGCATCGACGTGCCCGAGTCGGCCATCTGGACGTCCGCCCTGGCCACCGCACAGTTCCTGTCCGAGCAGCGCCCCGAGGGCACCGCCTACGTGATCGGCGAGGCGGGAATGACCACGGCGCTGCACGACGTCGGCTACGTCATGACCAGCAGCGCTCCGGACTACGTGGTGCTCGGCGAGACTCGTACCTACTCCTTCGAGGCCATCACGCGGGCTATCCAGCTGATCGAGAAGGGTGCCCGATTCATCGCCACCAACCCCGATGTCACCGGCCCGTCCCCGGGAGGCTCGTTGCCCGCCACCGGTTCCGTTGCTGCACTCATCACCAAGGCCACCGGGATCGAGCCGTACTTCGTCGGCAAGCCGAATCCACTCATGATGCGCAGCGCCCTGAACAAGATCGAGGCGCATTCGGAGACCACCGTGATGATCGGTGACCGCATGGACACCGACGTCCTGTCCGGACTCGAGGCGGGCCTGCGCACCTTCCTGGTCCTCACCGGATCGACTGCCGGCTCCGCCGTCGACCGATTCCCGTTCCGCCCCACCGAGGTCTTCGACTCGATCGCCGACATCACGCCGCTCATCGCCGGCTGAGCGGCCGGTCAGGGCGGTCGGTCAGGGCGCGACGGGAGTCCGGCCGCGCACCAGGAACAGTGGAGCGGCCAGGGCCAGCACGATCCCCGCGACCACCAGGGCAGCACCGGTGCTGACGCCGACAGCCATGGCACCGAGCACGACCGCACCGAGCGACCCGGCCGGCTGCATCGCCATCGATGCCAGCGACAGCACCGTGGCGCGATGTGCGGACTCGACCTGCTCGTGCAGCAGCGTCTCGTACAGCACCCCCGCCGCAGCATGCACCGAGTAGTTGAGCAGGTAGGCGACGACCAGTCCGACCGGGCCGAAGACCAAGCCCATCGCGATGACGGCGCCGCCCTGCACCAGTCGCAGTGCGATCGACACCGACACGGCACCCCACCGACGGGCCAACGCTGGAGCTGCCACCGCGCCCAGGGCCGCGGCTCCCCAGGCCGCGGCGGACACCGGTCCCATCACCGCGGCAGCCTGGGAACGATCGACGAGCAGCTCGGACAGCCGCACCGGCATGAACACCTCGAAGCCGATGATCCCGAAGCCCCAGAACACCTCGACGGCGATGAGCGCCGCCAGGACGCGTGAGCCGGACAGCAGGCGGATCCCCTCGACGACAGCTCGAGGCGTCCCACGCATCGACGTGAGCATCCCTTCTGCGTCGTTCGGTCGGCGTTCGTCCATCAGCCCGATCGTGACGACGATCTGCACCGCCGCCACGACTGCGGCCGCCCAGTACGGCAGTGCGAGCGACTCCTTGACCGGTGACCAGGCGATCAGTCCGGTCGCGAGCAGCGAACCGGTGGCCATCGACCCACCGATGACGGCCGACGCCCCAGACAACCCGCGCGTGACATCGGCGGACGTGTGCGGACCTGCCTTGACCCGGTCGACGAACCAGGCGTTCAGCGGTCCGCTGTCCAACGCGCGGAAGACCCCGGTCAGGGCGATCGCGATCGCGAACCACGTGGCGTCCGGCGCCAGCGCAAAGACCGTGTAGGAGGCCAACGCCATGACTCCAGACGCCAGCACCACCGGTCGCCGTCCGGCCGCGTCCGCGAATCCGCCGGTCGGCAGCTCGAGAAGGAGCACGACCACGCCCTGCACGGCGAACACGGCTCCGAGCTGTCGCAGATCCAGTCCGCGCTCCAGCGGAAGCAGGGTGGTGACCGGAATGATGAAACCTGTCGGCAGCCACCGCAGACCGGTCAGCACCCAGAACCGGTGCAAGGTGCTCACGACCGCTGGTCATCCGGCAGCGTCAGGACGTGCACCGTGACGGGCTCACCGCTGTCTCGTCGCGCGTATCTCTCGATGACCTGGCCGATCTCGTCGTTCATCTGCTGCAGCTCGTCGGCGTCGAGCCGGACCATGTAGTCGGAGTGACCGATGCCCGGCCGCGGCTCGCGCCATGCGTCGAGACCGTCGCGCAGCAGCTCCTCGCTGCGTCGACGGACCGCATCGAGGTACTCACGCCCTTCGTCGAGCGCGGCCAACGCGTACGGAAACTCCGTCAGTTCGTGCAGCGCCCGCCAGCGCCGTTCGCGCCCGGACGGCTGCTCGAGATCATCGCCCACGAAGCCGAAACGTTCGAGCTGACGCAGGTGGTACGAGGTGGACCCGCTGGACTCCCCCAGCCGGCGCCCCAGCTCGGACCCGGTCGCCGGGCCGTGGGCGCGCAGGGCGCCGAGCAACCGCATGCGCAAGGGATGGGAGACCACCTTGAGGGTGTCGAGGTCATCGACCCGCTTGGTCGTGAAGGACATGGCGGCAGTCTACGAACGCAAAGAAATCTTTGCAAATATTTCTTTGCGGTTGGTCTAGCTGGTCGCGAGCTCCTTCGCCTGCGGATCCCACACGATCTCGCTGGCGTCCCCGGCGATGGCGTCGAGCATGGCCGTCACGACCGCCGACGCCGCCAGGGGCTCGGGCAGTCGCGGCGCCGAACCGGCCAACGGCCGATCGGACAGTCCGGTGTCCAGGTGCGGGGGCCGGACGTCGAGCACGGTGAAGCGGCGCCGGTTCTCCCGGCGCACGACTCCGAGCCAGGCTGACAACGCGCTCTTGGAGGCGGAGTACTCGGCCATCTGGTTGGTGGGAAGGTCCGCCAGGATCGCGGACAGCACGACGACCGAACCCCCGGCGTCGCCGAACTCACCCGCCGCTGCGCGCACCAGGGCCATCGGTCCGAGCACGTTCACCGCGAACAGCTCCTCGACCACGGCCGCATCCGCCTCGATCGCGGGTCCGAAGGCAGGGACGCCGGTGGCGACGACGATGGCGTCCAGGCCCCCCAGCTGCTCGGCAGCCGAGGCGACGGCCGCGGCGCAGGCCCGGTCATCGACGACGTCGAGGGTGATGGGCGTCGTGCCGGCGGTGCGGGCGACCTCGGCCAGTCGCTCCTCGTTGCGACCGGTCGCCACGACGTGCGCGCCTCGCTCGACCAGCGCCTCGGTGAGGAGTCCGCCCAGCACACCGGTGGCCCCCACCACCAGCACCCGTGCGCCTGAGATCTCCATGGTTCGTACGCTAGCGCGGGCCCTGCCTGCCCGCACGACTCCCGCCACGCCCTCCGAGTGGCTGGACGTCGGTCGCGCCGCCGACGGTGGAGGCGGCCCGACCGGATGTCCGGCCCGACCGGGAGGACACCCATGACCCAGCCGCTGCGCGACGACGATCTCGTGCTCGAACCGACCTCGGGATCCGATGAGTTCATCGGCTTCGCCGTGCTCCAGTCCGGAGAGCGGGTCGGCACCATGGCCTTTCGGCGCGAGAGCGAGCAGACGCTGTCGCTGCGATGGAATCTTGGCGAGCATGCGCTCGACACGGTGATCCGTGCCCTGCGACTCGCCGTCCCCCACGCGTTCGACGATCTCGGCGCGGCCCGGCTCGAGGTCCGGATCCCGGTGGACCGCACCGACGACGTGCGGGCAGCATCCATCTCCGGGCTGCGCCGAGAGGGCATCGCCCGCGGACCGGGCACCGCTCCCGATCGTGTCCTGATGGCGCGGATCGTCGATGACCCGGCGCCGATGAGCGGCGAGGGATTCATCGCGATCCTCAACGCAGGCCTTCCCACCAAGCGCGTCATCAGCCAGGGGTTGCTGCGCGACGGACAGGGCCGGGTGCTGCTGTGCGAGCTGACCTACAAGAAGGAGTGGGATCTGCCCGGAGGGGTGGTCGAGGTCGGCGAGGCGCCCGCTCCCGGACTGGTGCGCGAGCTGGAGGAGGAGCTGGATGTCACGGTCGACGTGCGCGGACTCGTCACCGTCAACTGGCTACCGGCCTGGCGGGCGTGGGACGACGCCTGCATCTTCTTGTTCGACATCGGCACGGTCGACAGCAGCTACGTCGATCAGATGACGTTGCAACCCACCGAGATCAAGGCCGTGCACTGGTGCGACCCCGACACGGTGCGTGAGCGCGCCACCGCGGCCACCATCATGCTGCTGGACTCGGTGCTCGGCGGCGACGACCGGCCCTACCGCGAGGCGCCCCCGGGCCCTGAGCCTGGTCAGCCGGCGTCGCCGCTGACGACGCCGCCGAACTGACCCAGGGCGCGGGGCTTGCCCTGTCCACCCGGCAGGTAGATCAGCACCTGGTGGTAGTAGTTCAAGGTGCCGGTGCCCTGGATGCCGGCCTGCAGGAACGCCTGTTGCGGAGAGCCGTCGGGCCACGTGATCTGCAGCCCGTCCGGAACGGTGTAGGTGTCGGTGCGCAGCAGCGTCACGAAGGCGAGCGCACCGCCGTCGGAGGTGCGCAGCGCGTACTGCACCTTCTCCGGAGACCAGCGTTGGGCGAACTTGACGCCCTTCAGACCGGAGTTCGCCGCAGCGGCATCGCGCATCTGCTGGATGAAGGAGTCGTCCTCGATCGTCGCGGCCTCGGCGGCGTCGGCGTTGCCGAGGGTGCGCGCGTAGGCGCTGGCCACGTCATCGACGGACATCGACATGCCGGCGCCGTCGCCCGGGCGCACCCGGCGTGCGTCGCCCTGCCCGTCGGTGCGGATCTGCGGCAGCTCGGTGGCCGCCAGCGTCTCGGGGGTGGAGACCAGCAGCCACGGATCGACGGCCGAGGCCCGCTGGAAGATCTGCACCCGCTTGACGTCGCGTGCCACGTCGCGGACCACCGAGAAGTACCAGAGGGGGTACCGGGTGAAGCGCGGCGTCTGCACGTCGAGGATCTCGACCTTGCCCGAATCCTCCTCCTGCGAGGCATCGAGGCGTTGGGACACCTCGAACGAGCCGGTGTCGATGGCCAGGACCGGACCGGTCTCGATGGTCGACAACGGCTTGGGGTCGAGCAGGCCCGTGGCGGCGTTGCGCACCTGCCGGTAGCGCTTGTAGACGGCGGCGACCTCCGCGTCGGTGGCCGACGCCTTGTCGATCCGGCCGACCTCGCGATCGTGCGGGACGGTGCACGCGGCCAGCACCAGCGCCGCCGCGGCGAACGTCATCGTGATCCTGCGGCCCGGAGTCATCGCTTCTGGCCCCCATCCTCGGGTGTGCCGTCCTCGGGTGTGCCGTCCTCGGGCCTGCCGTCCTCGGGTGCCTCTTCGTCATCGACGATCTCGAAGTCGCCCAGCTCGTCCTCGCTCACCTCGTGCTCGATTCCGTCCTCGTCGACGAACACGTAGACCACCGGTCCGCCGGTGCCTGCCGCCGCAGGCTCCGATGCGGACTCCGGTGCTGGTTCGCGTGCAGATTCCGCAGGGGGATCAGGCACCGGGGTGGGGTCAGGGACAGGGTCGGGCTCGGACGCGTCCTCCTCGACGATCTCGTAGCCACCGGCCTCGACCTCGGCGGCGGTCAGCTCGTGCTCGACACCGTCCTCGTCCACGATCAGGTAGACGACCGCGCCGTCCTCGTCACCGGGCTCGCCCGCGTCATCGCCGTACTGGTCCTCGTCCTCGTCGTCGAGTCGGGCACTCCTCCTGAGCACCAGGCCGCCGAGCACCAGGCCGATGCCGAGCAGCAGCAGACCTGCGCCCTTGGCGAATCCGCCCTTGATGCCGTAGGCGAGCGTGACCTGCAGCCCGGACAGATTCGAGGCGCCGACCGACACGACGGCCAACGACACCGGCTCGTCGGGGAGATCGATGCTGATGCTGGCACCGCCCAGCCCGGCGGAGTCTGCGTACCACCAGTCGAGCGAGGTGGGAGCACCCTGCACGACCGGGCGTCCGGCACGCTTCTTGATGGTGGGCTTCCACGGAGTCCCGAACTCGGTGATCTCCAGGCGTTGCGTCTTCCCCACCAGGCTCTGCACGTCGACGGTGTTGCCAAGACCCACGAACACCGGCTTCTGGGCCGGCAGCTCGACCAGGACGTCGATCTGCAGCCCGGTCCAGGTGATGACTCGCGGCGCCGTGACGACCACCGAGCCGTCGGTCTCGATCGCATGGGGGCCGGTGGTGATGCGGCTGTCAGGTCCGAGCATCACCATGAGCGCCAGGCCCAGCACGGCCATCACGGCACCGAGCACGATGCTCGCCCACCCCGTCGCCCGCTTCATGGTGAGGTGACCTTACCCGTCGGACGGGTGGAAACCGCCCAGCAACACTGCTCCGAAGGAGCTCGGGAACACTGCTCCGAAGGGGCTCGGGAACACTGCTGGAATCAACCGGCGATCAGTAGAGGGCCTTCGCGAGTGCGCGGCGTGCGGTGGCGACGCGCGGATCCGTGCCGCCGACCACCGTGAAGAGATCGATCATCCGCTCGCGCACCTGGTCGCGCTCCTCGCTGGGCAGTCGCTTGACCAGCTGGATCAGTCGGTCGAAGGCGTCCTCGACGTGCCCGCCGGTGACGTCGAGATCGGCCACCAGCAGTTGCGCCTGCACGTCGTCGGGAGCGTCAGCGGCAGCAGTTCGGGCGGACGCGAGATCGGCGTCGCGCGTGCGCGCCATCAGCCGGATCCCGGCCAACCGTTCAGCGACTTCGTCGTCGGCCGGGTACTGCGCCCGGACCTTCTCGTACTCGGCGATCGCCAGGTCGAGGTCGCCGGCCGCGAACGCCTCGTCGGCGGCGGCGAAGCGTGGGTCGTCCACCGGCTCCGGCTCCTCGACGGGCGCAGTGGGAACCGCACCGGCCGGATCGGCCAGGCCCGTGACGCCGTGCTGGGCACCGAGATTCACCAGCTCGTCGAAGACCTGCCGGATCTGCGGTTCCTCGGCCGTGCCCTGGAACAACGGCACCGGCTGCCCCTGCAGCAGACCGAACAGGGCCGGCACCCCCTGCACCTGCAGCGCCTGGGCCACACCGGGGTTGGCGTCGACGTCGACGCGGGCCAGCAGCAGCTTGCCCTGGTAGTCATCGACGATCGTCGCGACCGTCTCGTTGAGCGTCTGGCTCTGCGTCGACCGCGGCGACCACAGGGTCAGCACGACGATGTACGACATCGAGGACTTGACGATGTCCTCGAAGTTCGCGTCGGACACGTCCACGACGTACGAACCTCCCTGGGCGGCGTCTGCTCCACCCCCGGCGGGACGTGGTGGCGCAGCTGGCTGCTTCAGGCCGGACAGGTCGATGGCTCCGTGACGCGAGAAGGTCATGCGTCCAGTGTAGGAAGGCCGGTCAGCCGTCGTGGAGATGGTGGTCGGACTGTCCGCGCAGCCCGCTGGTCTGCACCACGCGCTGGATCGTGAGATCGCGACCGTCCGGGTCCCCGATGAAGCGGATCGACCGCAGACCCTGGGACTGCGCAGCCGACTCGAAGACGAAGTGGCCGTAGCCGAGGAGGCGCCCCAGCAACGGCTTCTCGACCGTGATGTCGAGGATCCGGCGCAACGGCATCGTGGCGATGCGTACCGAGAACACACCGCTCGCACGGAACACCCGCATGTTGGTGATGACGAAGACGTCACGATGCTCACGCAGCACGAGGTAGAGCGCGTGGGCGCCCAGGCCGAACGCCGCCAGGATGAAGAACCAGCCGAGGGAGATCGGCCCGAAGACCGCCAGCACCCAGAGCAGCACCACGCCGCCCAGCTCCAGCAGCGCCTGCCAGTAGACGATCGGGTGGTGACGCACGAGATCGATGACGATCTCGCCCTCCTCGACCAGCAGGTGATGATCGACCTGTTGCTCGGGAAGGCGGTCCAGCACCGACCGCAGCACGGGAGCCGGCCTGACTACGCGACGAGCTCGTTGACGAAGACACCGATCTGCCCGAAGCCGCTCATGACGGCACCTGCGGCATTGCTCACGGCGTCGGCCGCACCAGCTGGCGCGGTCATCAGATAGAAGATGCCGAACCCGAGAATGAGCAAGGTTCCAATCTTCTTCAACACACGCTCATTGTGTCCCACCAGCCACGCGAGTCACGGCAATCCCCATTGCGGCGCGTCGCACTCCTCCGTGTGGTCGCCGTGGCGCCCCTACAGCTGCTCGACCAGGCGATCGGCAGCGGCGAACGGGTCCGTTCCGCCGTCGACGACCTGACGAGCCAGATCGTCCAGATCGGCGTGACCGGACAGGTGGGAGAACCGCTCCTGCACCTCGGTCAGCGCCAGTGCCTCGATCTCGCGGCGGGCCCGGGCCAGCCGGCGCCGGTCCAGCTCACCGGATGCGGCCAGGTGGTCGCGGTGCGCGTCGATCTGTGTGACCAGCTCCTCGATGCCCTCGCCGGTCGTGGCCACCGTCATCACGATGGCCGGCTTCCAGCGGTGTGCGTCGTCGCCGTGCGTGGTCATCGACAGGACGCTCCGCAGCTCGCGCCGGGTCGTGTTGGCGCCGTCGCGATCGGCCTTGTTGACGCTGAAGATGTCGCCGATCTCCAGGATCCCGGCCTTCGCGGCCTGGATGCCGTCGCCCATTCCCGGTGCCAGCAGCACCACGGTGGTGTCCGCGATGCCGGCGATCTCGATCTCGGACTGGCCGACGCCGACCGTCTCGACCAGCACCACGTCGCAGCCGGCCACGTCGAACACCCGCAACGCCTGTGGTGCGGAGGCCGACAACCCGCCGAGATGTCCGCGGCTGGCCATCGACCGGATGTAGACGCCGGTGTCGGTCGCGTGGTCCTGCATCCGAATGCGATCGCCGAGCAGGGCCCCGCCGGTGAACGGCGACGTGGGATCGACCGCCAGCACACCGACGCGTCGACCGGTCGAGCGCAGGTGGGCCACCAGGGCGGACGTCGACGTCGACTTGCCCACGCCCGGCGAACCGGTGATGCCGACGACGTGGGCACGCCCCGACGACGCGGCCAGCGCGGCGCTGACCTCACGCAACTTCGGTGACCGGTCCTCGACCAGCGAGATCAGACGCGCGACGGCACGCGCCTGTCCTTCGCCGGCCGCCGCCACGAGCGAGCTGACGTCATCGGCCACGGCGACCGCCCCGACGACGCATCACCACGGCAGTTCCGCTACTTCTGGGGCACGCGGAGGATCAGGGCATCGCCCTGGCCGCCGCCACCGCACAGTGCAGCCGCGCCGACGCCGCCGCCACGACGACCCAGCTCGAGCGCCAGGTGCAGGGCGAGGCGGGCGCCGCTGGCGCCGATCGGGTGACCCAGGGCGATGGCCCCGCCGTTGACGTTGACGAGGTCCTCGCTGATGCCGAGCTCACGGGTGCTGGCGATGCCGACAGCGGCGAAGGCCTCGTTGATCTCGACCAGGTCCAGATCTGCCGGGGAGATGCCTTCCTTCTCGCACGCCTGGGCGATCGCGTGGGCGGGCTGGCTCTGCAGGCTGGAGTCGGGGCCGGCCACGACGCCGGCGGCGCCGATCTCCGCGATCCACGTCAGGCCGAGCTCGGTGGCCTTCGCCTTGCTCATCACCACGACCGCGGCTGCTCCGTCGGAGATCTGGCTGGCCGAGCCGGCGGTGATCGTCCCCTGCTTGTCGAATGCGGGGCGCAGCTTGCCCAGGGACTCCGCGGTGGTGTCGGCGCGGATGCCCTCATCGGCCGAGACCACGATCGGATCACCCTTGCGAGTCGGGATCTCGACGGGGACGATCTCCTCGTCGAACACACCGTTCTTCTGTGCGGTGGCGGCCTTCTGGTGCGAAGCGGCGCTGAACGCATCCTGCTCCTCGCGGGTGAACTTCTGCTGATCGGCGTTGATTTGCTCGGTCAGGCCGCCCATGGCCTGGTCGGTCAGCGCGTCCCAGAGGCCGTCGTAGGCCATGTGGTCGGTCAGCTTCGTGTCGCCGTACTTGGTGCCCTCACGCGATCCGAGCAGCATGTGCGGTGCCTGGGTCATCGACTCCTGGCCGCCGGCGACGATGATCTCGTGCTCGCCCGCGCGGATCAGCTGATCGGCCAGCGCGATGGCGTTGATGCCGGACAGGCAGACCTTGTTGACGGTCAGCGCCGGGACGTTGAGCGGGATGCCGCCCTTGTGCGCGGCCTGACGGGCGGGAATCTGGCCGGCGCCGGCGGTCAGCACCTGACCCATGATCACGTAGTCCACCTGGTCACCGGTGACACCGGAGCGCTCCAGCGCTCCCTTGATCGCCAGTCCACCGAGATCGGAGCCCGACAGGGACTTCAGGCCTCCAAGCAGGCGACCGATGGGCGTGCGGGCTCCGGCAACGATGACGGACTGGGTCATGGGTGTGCTCCTTCGACGACGATGCGGGTCACTGTACCGAGCGGGCAGGGGCGCGAACACCTGCTGTGCGATCTGTCACCGCGGCCGGTGCCACCGGGCACGTTGCCCTACGCTCCTACACATGTCTGACGCACTCGTCCCTGACCACCTGCTGCTGACGATCGACCACGTCGGGATCGCCGTGCCCGATCTGGATGACGCGCTGGAGTTCTACGCCTCGACGTTCGGTCTGCACGCAGTGCACGAGGAGGTCAACGAGGAGCAGGGCGTCCGCGAGGCCATGCTGGCCGTCGGCGACTCCGACACCCGCATCCAGCTGCTCGCTCCCCTGACCCAGGAGTCGACGATCGCCAAGTTCATCGCTCGCAACGGTCAGGGCATCCAGCAGCTCGCCTACCGGGTGGCCGACATCGACGCCGTCTCGGCGACCCTGCGCGAGCGCGGCGTGCGCCTGCTGTACGACGCACCCAAGCGCGGCAC
>JBBSRN010000059.1:0-11935 GCA_038242985.1 Propionibacteriales bacterium
CCGGGGCGCCGGCCACCACCTCGCCCTGCCAGTGCCCCCTGCGCTTGGCCAGGTGGTTGCGGACCGTGAGGGGAAGCGTCAGGTCCGATCGCACCGGCGCCAGCGCGCGGTACGTCTTCTGGACCGTCCCGGCCTGAAACATGGACTGGTACGGGCCGCGCCACCGCCGTTCGGTCGCCAGCATCAGCAGGCCCGACGTCACCCGGTCCAGGCGGTGCAGGGGCGACAGCTCGGGCAGGTCGAGCTCGTCGCGCAGCCGCACCACGACGCTCTCGCGGACGTGCCGGCCCCGCGGGATCGAGGACAGGAACGCCGGCTTGTCCACCACCAGCAGCCGGTCGTCGCGGTGCACGATGCGGATCCGGCCGGGCACCGGGGCCTCGTCGGGCAGATCGCGGTGGAACCACACGAACGTGTGCGGCGTGTACGGCTCGTCCTCACGCACCGGGGAACCGTCGTCGTGGACGAACCGCCGCTCGGCGAGCATCGCGACGATGTCGACGCGATCGGGAAGGCGATGCCGCAGCCAGGCGCCCATCGTCGGCCACGGATCGGGCCGCGGCCGATCGCGATCCGGCGTCCGCACCCAGGCCGCGGCCAGCCCGTGGCGGGCGGGCAGGGGTGAGCGCGGTGGCACCCGGTCAGACTAGGACCCGCTTTCACGGGGTGGTCCAGAGCGGGTCTGGCACGATGGATCGGTGTCCAGACTCACCGAGTACTCCCGCGGCCCGCTGACCTTCGACGTCATCGACGCGGGGCCTGAGGACGGCGCGCCGGTCGTCCTGCTGCACGGCTTCCCGCAGCGGGCGTCGTCGTGGGAACAGGTGACCGATCGACTGCACGCCGAGGGCCTGCGCACCTACGCGCTCGACCAGCGCGGGTACTCCCCGCGCGCGCGTCCTCGGTCCCGATTCGCCTACACCGTGCCCGAGCTGGTGGCTGACGTCCGCGCGCTGATCGACCAGATCGGCCAGCCGGTGCACCTGGTGGGCCACGACTGGGGCGCCATCGTGGCTTGGGCCGTGACCAGTCAGCATCCTGACCTCGTGCGGACGCTGACGGCCGTGTCGGTGCCGCACCCGGCGGCGTTCACGCGTTCGATGCTGACCAGCACACAGGGCATCAAGTCCACCTACATGGCGATGTTCCAGCTGCCCTTCCTGCCTGAGCTGCTGCTGCGCCGGCGGGCGACGGCGGAGCGTTTCCTTCGCGCCGGTCGCATGAGCTCGACGATGGTCGATGAGTATCTCGCGAACATCGTCGACGCCGGCGCGCTGCGCGGGGGCCTCGGCTACTACCGCTCGCTACCGTTGAGCGCGGCCAGCGGCATCGCCGGCATGATCCGGGTGCCCACGACCTTCGTGTGGAGCGACCGCGACGCCTACCTCGGTCGACAGGGGGCCGAGACGTGCGGTCAGTGGGTGACCGCGGAGTACCGGTTCAAGATCATCCACGGTGCCAGCCACTGGTTGCCGGACCAACGACCCGACGAGCTGGCCGCCCTGATCATCGCGCGTGCCCGCTGAGCCTGACCATCTGACCGCGACACGCTGGCGATTCACGGCGAAACGTCAGTCTCAGCGGGAACCGCAGGCTCCGGCTGGGGGCCGGTGGTGAGCAGGTGCTCGAAGGCTGCCTCGTCGAGGCGGGGGACGCCGAGCTGTTCGGCCTTCTCGGCCTTGGATCCGGCGCTGTCGCCGACCACGACGTAGTCGGTCTTCTTGGACACCGAGCCGGACGCCTTGCCGCCGCGGCTGATGATGGCCTCCTTGGCCGAGTCACGGGTGAACCGTTCGAGCGAACCGGTGACCACGATGCTCAGGCCCTGCAGGGTGCGCTCGATCGACTCGTCGCGCTGGTCGGCCATGCGCACCCCGGCGTCGCGCCACTGATCGACGATGGCGCGGTGCCAGTCGACGGCGAACCACTCGACCACGGCATCGGCGATGGTGGGACCGACGCCCTCGGTCGATCCCAACAGCTCGGCGTCGGCGTCGGCGATGATCGACAGATCGGCGAACTCGGTGGCCAGTGCCCGGGCCGCGGTGGGGCCGACGTGGCGGATGGACAACGCCACCAGCACCCGCCACAGCGGCTGGTCCTTGCGCGCCTGCATGCTGTGGAGGAACTTGCGGCCGTTCGCGGACAGCGCTCCAGCCTTCGTGGTGTACAGCGGCACACCCAGCAGCGACTGCTCGTCCAGGGAGAACAGACCCCCCTCGTCGACCAGCACGCCCGCCTCCAGCAGGGCGGTGGCGCCCTCCCAGCCGAAGACCTCGATGTCGAACGCGCCGCGGCCGCCGACGTGGCTGAGCCGCTCGCGCAGCTGCGAGGGGCACGACCGGGTGTTGGGGCAGCGGACGTCCTTGTCGCCCTCGCGCGCGGGGGCCAGCGTGGTGCCGCAGGCCGGGCACTCGGTGGGCATGACGAACTCGCGCTCGGTGCCGTCGCGCAGGGCGAGGACCGGTCCGACGATCTCCGGGATGACGTCACCGGCCTTGCGCAGCACCACCATGTCGCCGATGAGCACGCCCTTGCGCCTGACGTCGTGCTGGTTGTGCAGCGTGGCCATCTCGACGGTCGAGCCGGCGACCCGGATGGGCTCCATCACCCCAAATGGCGTGACCCGGCCGGTGCGACCCACGTTGACCCGGATGTCCAGCAGCCGGGTGTTGACCTCTTCGGGCGGGTACTTCCAGGCGATGGCCCAGCGGGGCGCACGCGAGGTGGAGCCGAGACGTCCCTGCAGAGTCACCTGGTCGACCTTGACGACCACACCGTCGATCTCGTGCACGACGTCGTGGCGGTGCTCGCCGTAGTACTGAATGAACTCGGTGACCTCGTCGAGGTCCTGCAGGACCTTGGCACGCTCGGACGTGGGCAGTCCCCAGGCCGCGAGGGCCTCGTAGGCCTCGGACTGGCGACGCGGACTGAAGCCCTCGCGGTATCCGATGCCGTGACACACCATCGACAGCGGGCGACCGGCGGTGACGGCGACGTCCTTCATGCGGAGCGTGCCGGCCGCGGCGTTGCGGGGGTTGGAGAACGGCGCGTGGCCCGCCTCGGTCCAGGCTGTGTTGAACTCCTCGAACTCCCGGGTCGGGAAGAACACCTCGCCGCGGACCTCGACGTAGGCCGGCACCGGATGCTGCTCGGAACCGGTGAGCCGCTCGGGGACGACCGAGATGGTGCGGACGTTGTTGGTGACGTCCTCGCCGACCCGCCCGTCGCCGCGGGTCACGCCGCGGATGAGGACCCCGTTCACATAGGTGAGCGAGATGGCCAGTCCGTCGATCTTGAGCTCACACAGGTACTCCGCGTCGTTGACACCCTCGCGCACGAGCCGGTCGTGCCAGGCCCGCAGCTCCTCGGTGCTGAACGCGTTGTCGAGGCTCATCATGCGTTCGCGGTGCTCGTAGGACTCGAAGGTCGAGGCGGGCCGGCCGCCGACGGTCTGCGTGGGTGAGTCCGGTGTCCGAAGCTCGGGGGTCTGCTCCTCGAGCTCCTGCAGCTCGCGCATCAGCTGGTCGTACTCGGCGTCGGAGACCGCCGGCGAGTCGTCCACGTAGTAGCGCTCGCGATGCTCCAGCAGTGCCTCGGCGAGCTGCTTGTGCCGCTGGCGGCCGGAGTCCGCCAGCCCCGTGTCGTCGATCATTGACCGAGCCTATCGCCGGGCGGCGACACTCTGCGCGGTTGCGAGTGCGGCCCGGGCATGGCGGGGCGACGCCGCGGCCAGGCCGCAGGTGGGTGTCACGACCAGGCGCTCGGTGACCGCTTCGGGGGCGAACCCGAGACGGGTGAAGAACGTCTCGATCCGGCCCAGGATCGGGTCGCGGGCAAGCGGCACGTCCGATGACGGGACGACGCCCATCCACAGGTCGACGCCGGCGTCGAAGGCCTCGGCCCAGGTGTCGTCGGCGGTCGCGAGCGAGAGATCGAACGAGATCGCCGTGAACCCCACTCCCCTGAGGAGGTCGACCGGCACCTGCGATCCGCACGAGTGCAGGACCGGCACGGCCCCGGCGGCGACGATCACGTCGACGACGCCGCGCAGGAGCGCATCGGCCTCCGGCGGATCGACCCGCCGGTGGGTGGCCCATCCACTGGCGGTGGGGACGGCTCCCTCGATGACCTCGCGCATGGCGGGCTCGTCGATCTGCACGTGGAGGTCGACCGCGGGAAAGCGGCGATTCAGATCGCTCAGGTGGGTCGCCAGACCTGCGGCGAGCACCTCGCTGAGCTCGCGCCGGGCGCCGTGGTCGGCGAGCATCTTGTCCCCGCGGGGGCGCTCGACCGCTGAGGCCAGCGTGAGCGGACCGGTGACCTGGACCTTCAGTGGTCCGGTCAGACCGGCCAGCATCTCCTCGGCGGTGTCGAGATCCTGGTTGAGCAGTGAGCGCGCGCGCCGCTGGTCAGCACCTTCACCGACACCGACGCGCCATCCGTCCGGCTGCAGGTCTGCGCCCAGCTCGGTGACGAGAGCGAGCGTGCGGCCGATCATGCCGGCGTGCGGGCCGCGGGCGGGCAGCTCCGGGATGAAGGGGAGGTCGGGGACCTCGCCGGTCGCGATCCGCAACGACTCTGCGAAGTCGTCGCCGGGCATCGATCCGATACCGGTTGCGCGTGCCATCAGATCTCCTGGATCGGGGTGAAGCGGTGAGCAGGTCGGCTCATTCTGGCGGCAGGGCCGAGAAACTCACCGCCCCCGGCGTCGGAAGCCGACTAAGTCACCGCCCCGGGTGGTCGTGGGCAGCGACGGCGTGGGCCGGGACGGGGTGGTGGCTCGGCCGCGCGACGCGAGTGGTGGCGTCGATGGTGGCCGAGCCGACGACCCGGGTGCCGGCATAGATCACGCAGGCCTGGCCCGGTGCGATGCCGCTGGCGGGATCGAGCAGGTCGACCTCGACACGGTCGCCGTCCACGGTCACCACGGCGCGGTGCTCGTCGCCGTGGGCCCGCAGCTGCACCGTGCACTCCATCGGCTCGGCGGGGGTGGCCCCGCACCACAGCGCCTTGAGGCAGGTGAGGTGATCGACGGCCAGCGCCTCGCGCGATCCGACCGTGACGGTGCCCGACACCGGTTCGATGTCCAGCACGAAGCGTGGCTTGCCGTCATCGGCGGGGATGCCGAGCCTGAGCCCGCGCCGCTGCCCGATCGTGAAGGCGTAGGCGCCGTCGTGCTCACGCAGCACCTGACCGGACTCGTCGACGATCTGGCCGGGCTTCGGCCCCAGCTTCTCGGCGAGCCACCCGGCGTTGTCGCCGTCTGAGATGAAGCAGATGTCATGGCTGTCGGGCTTGCGGGCGACCTGCAGTCCGCGCCGCTCGGCCTCGGTGCGGATCACGTCCTTGGTGGTGTCGCCCAGCGGGAAGATCGAGTGGGCCAGCTGCGACTGGGTCAGCACGCCGAGCACGTACGACTGGTCCTTGGCGTGGTCCTCTGCACGATGCATCTGCACCAGCCCGTCGACCTCCTCCAAGCGTGCGTAGTGGCCCGTGGCCACCGCGTCGAAGCCCAGCGCGAGCGCCCGGTCGAGCACCGCGGCGAACTTGATCTTCTCGTTGCAGCGCAGGCACGGGTTGGGGGTGCGACCGGCGGTGTACTCCGCGACGAAGTCATCGACCACCGTGTCGGCGAACTCCTCGCTCATGTCCCACACGTAGAACGCGATGCCGAGCGCGTCGGCAGCACGGCGGGCGTCGTTGCTGTCCTCGATCGAGCAGCACCCGCGCGCGCCGGAACGGTACGACTTCGGGTTGCGGCTCAGGGCGAGGTGCACGCCGGTGACGTCGTGGCCCGCATCGACGGCCCTGGCAGCTGCGACGGCGGAGTCGACACCACCGGACATGGCGGCGATGACCCTCACCGCAGACCGCCGGCCCGGACGGCTCGTTCGTGCACTGCCGGCAGGGCGGCGAGCAGGCGGTCGATGTCGGCCTCGGTCGTGGTGTGCCCCAGGCTGAAACGCAACGATCCGCGGGCGGCGACCTCGTCGTATCCCATCGCCATCAGCACGTGGCTGGGCTGCGGCACGCCTGCGGCGCAGGCCGAACCGGTGGAGCACTCCACTCCCTGGGCGTCCAGCAGCATGAGCATGGCGTCGCCCTCGCAACCCGGGAAGGTCACGTGGGCGATGTTGGGCAGGCGATGGTCGGGGCCGGACTCGGGATCACCATTGACGACGGCGTCGGGCACGAGCGCCGTGATGCCGGCGACGAGTCGCTCGCGCAGCGTCTCGATGCGGGCGACCGTCGCGTCCTGACGCTGCACCGTGAGATCGAGCGCCGTGGCGAACGAGGCGATCAGGGCGACGCCGATCGTCCCCGATCGGATGTCGCGCTCCTGGCCACCACCGTGCAGCAGGGGCACGGTGTCGACCTCTCGCCGGATCACCAGCGCGCCGACGCCCACCGGTCCGCCCAGCTTGTGGGCGGTGACCGTCATGGCATCGAGCTGGCGGCCAGCGAAGTCGATCGGCACGTAGCCGGCCGCCTGCACGGCGTCGCTGTGCACCGGGATGCCGTGCTCGCGGGCGATCGCCACGACGTCGTCGATCGGCTGGATCGTGCCCATCTCGTTGTTGGCCCACATCGTGGTGATGGCCGCGACGGACAGGGGATCGCGATCGACCGCCGTGCGCAGGTCGTCGACGAGGATGCGTCCCTGCCGGTCGACGGGTGTCATGTCGACCTGGGCGCCCTCGTGCTTGGCCAACCAGGTCACCGGATCGAGCAGCGCGTGGTGCTCGATCGAGCTGAACACGATCCGGTTGCGGACCGGATCTCGACCTCGTCGAGCCCAGTACAGGCCCTTGATCGCCAGATTGTTGGCCTCGGTGCCGCCGGAGCAGAACACGACCTCGCTGGGTCGGGACCCGAGCCGTTCGGCGATCATCTCCCGCGACTCCTCGACGACGCGGCGTGACGTCCGCCCGGACGTGTGCAGGGACGACGCGTTGCCCAGCCGCCGGAGCTGGTTGGTCATCACGTCGATCGCCTCGGGCCACATCGGCGTGGTGGCCGCGTGGTCGAGGTAGGCGGGGTTGCGTGCTTCGGTCATCACAGTCCAGCGTAGTCAGGCAATCCCATCGACGACAGACTCCCCACAGATGACACAGGCACGCGGCGCCCCTCCGGCGGGAAGAGCGCCGCGTGCGTGGAGAGACCAGGTGTCAGTTGCCGAGGGCCGAAGCGAGCTGCGCGTCGGTGTCCTCCAGCGTCTGGGCGGCCTTGGTCGGGTACTCGCCCATGCCGGTCAGGACCTCGATGATCTGACGGGCTCCGTTGTTGAAGTCTTCGTAGAGGTGTTGAACGCCTTCGAGGACTGGTCGGTGACGTACCCGCCGCTGACGAGCTTCTCGACGAGGGACTTGAGCTTGTCGAGGGTGCCCGCGATCTCGGACTGGCCACTTTTGAGCCTGGTGGCGGCGGCGCGCATGTCTTCGTACGTGACGTTCACGTTCGCCGTGAGGTCGAACCGTTCGCTCGGATGAGCGCCCGGCCACGGCCAGCGCCGCCCGTGCGCTGGATCCGATCAGCACGACGAGAACGACGACCGGCCACCGGACGACGATCGACCTCGACATGAGGACTCCCGGGAGAGTGCAGGCTTGGCATCGATGCTGGCGCATCGCGTTACAGACTTTCGCGTCAAGAGCGGCAGTCGGTGTCCAGATCGGTGGAGTCGACGGCGGTGACGATCCAGCGTCCGTCGTGCTGCTCCAGCGAGCCGACCAGGTCGTAGAAGGGAGTCGGCTCCTGGACGGGCTGGTCGGACCGATCGACGTTGAAGCTGAAGTTCTCGGCGCAGTCGGCGATCGAAGCCGATCCGTCGACGATCTGGACCTTCGTGACGTGGTCGCGCGTCCAGCCCACGCTGCGCAACTTCTTGGTCCTCAGCTCGTTGAGGTAGTCCAGCACGTCCTTCTGCGGTTTGCCCCGTGCCACGTCGAGGTCCGGCGACGGCTCGAGATCGGCGTAGGTGTCCGAGACGGCCTGCCAGTAGGTCATCCACGCCTCGACGACGGCCTTCTCCTCGGCGGTCCTGGCCACGCTGGAGCCCAGCACCGTCTTCTGCAGCATCGCCGCCTCGGCCTTCGTGGTCGGCAACGGCTCCGCCGTCGGCGACGCCGATGCCGAGGGGGTCGACGTCGACCGGATCGGCGACACCTCGACCTCGGAGTCGTCCCCGCCCCCGCACGCCGAGAGCACCAGGATCGGAACGACGCATGTCATGACCAGCGCACGACGACGCATAGATCCCCCTCGAGACAGCCAGTGATCTTCGCGGCCACAGTAGTCGACGACCCACCCAGCCCTGACCGGGTGCGGCCGCGATTTCGACAGATCAGCGACCATGCGCCGTGGCTGCTGCAGATGTTCGGCGTCGGCGAGATCACCGCCGCGTTGATCATCGTGATGCGACGTCGCCGGACCGTCTGCGTCGAAATCCGAGGCCCTCTCGCCAACAGGTCCGTCCGGTCAGTAGACCTCGGTGACGCTGGCCTGGGACTCAGCAGCCAGACCGGCGGAATCGTCTTGTCCTCGACCACCAATCTTCCGGTGCGCGAGCGAGCACCGCGACTGCGGTCGTCGCAGGCGTCGAGACGGCGGCGTCACCAGGGCAGGTCGTCGATGTCGCGGCGTGTGTCCGATCCGGGTGGTGCGCACACGTCATGACTCTTTCTCGACTGCGTAGTCGGAGACGACCCACCGGTCGTCGTCACCCCAGGTGAGGCGGAGGACGAACTGGTAGGTCATCGGGCCGAACTCGGACTCGACGGACTTGTCGGAGGTCTTGATCCTCTGGCCCGCGGACATCGCCACCGTCTGCTGCACGACGTGGTCCTTGCCCTCGCGCTTGACCACCCGGGCGTCAGTGATCTTCGGTGGCGAGTCCAGCTTCTGGATCTCCTCTGAGCCCTGGCCGAACTGCTTGACCAGCACGATGCAGCCTGCGCACGAGTCGGTCGACAGGGCGAGAAACTTCTCGACATCGGCACCACCGGTGGTGGCGACGATCGTTCGCACGGCGAACTCCGAGAAGGCGATCGCGCCTGCTTCGGACCGCTCGTCCTTGGGCCGGGTGACGTTCTGGGCCGCACCCGAGGATGGGGTCGCGCTCGAGGACGCCTGATCGAGCGGCTGCACGCCACTGGAGTCGTCCGAACCACCACAACCGGCGAGAATCACGGCTGCGAGCACAGCCATGACGACGGCGCGCATACGTTCAGCTCCTCGTGTCGACACCTCCCGCCGGGCGACGAGAGCAACCTGTCTTGATTGCAGAGCCCACTGGGTCGTCGGGGCCTGGCCCGACCAGCTCGTGCACGTCGCTGCAGACCCGCGACCAGGAGATCGGTCGCCTCGGCCAAAGGCCCACTTGGCGTCCACCGCCTCACGCTTCACCGGCCGCGCCGCCGGCCCGTGGGGACGGACGTCTCGCGCATCAGCTCTTATCCGCGGCATAGTTGGACAGGATCCATGTGTCACTGGACCACGTCAGCAGCATTCGAAACGTGTAGGTGATGGGATCGAAGGTGTCGAGGGCTGATTTGTCCGATGTGTCGATCTTCTGGCCCTTCGGCAGGTCGACGGCTTGTTCGACCACGATCTCATCGCCGTTGCGCTCCGCTATCGAAGGATTGCTGATCTTGATCGGACCATCGAAGCGTTGGACCGAGTCGGGCGCCTCGCCCACCTGCTTGGCCAGACGGAGGCAACCCTCGCAGGACGGGCTCGTGATGGTGAGGAAGTTCTCGATGTCGGCGCCACCGGTGGTGGCGAAGATGGTGCGGACGGCGAACTCGGAGAAGGCGATCGCACCCGCCTCGGACTTGACGTCCTTGGGCCGCGTCACGTTCTTCGCGTCACCTGATGAAAGAGAGTCGCTCGGCGACGCCGTGTCGAGCGGCTTCACGTCGCTCGATTCATCAGACCCACCGCAGCCGGCAAGGACGACAGCAGCAACGAGGGCAACGATCACGGCACGCACGCGTTGTCTCCTGTGGTCGACGTCTTTCCCGACTGCTGACGAGAGCAATCTGGCTTGATCGGTGACCCTAGCGGTTGACGTCGATCTGCAGAGCGCGGACCGGTCCGATCAACCGATGGCGTCGACGAGGTGGCCGGCCACCTGGTCCAGCTGTTCGGCGGTGGTGGCGCGACCGAAGGTGAAGCGGACCGCGGTCTGGGCGATCTCGGCGGAGTAGCCCATCGCGGTCAGCACGTGGCTGGGCTCGTCGCTCCCGGCAGCGCACGCCGAACCGCTGGAGCTGACCACGCCGCGGCGCTCGAGATCGAGCAGGATCGACTCCCCGCTGCGGCCCGGGAACACGAACGACGCGCTGCCGGGCAGCCGGTGGCCCACGTGGCCGGTGAGCTCGGCGCCCGGCACCTCGGCCAGCACACGGGCGATGAAGACGTCGCGCCGGACGATGACGTCGTCGTTCGCTCCCCCGGCGAGCCGAAGCGCCGTCGCCATGCCGACCGCGGCCGCGACGTTCTCAGTCCCCGACCGATGTCCGTTCTCCTGGCCACCGCCGTGGATCAGCGGCTCGAACGCGGTACGGCGCGAGACGTGCAGGACGCCGATCCCCTTGGGTGCACCGATCTTGTGCCCCGAGATGCTCATCGACTGCACGCCGAGACGGGTGACGTCCAGATCGAGCCAGCCGGCCGCCTGCACGGCATCGGTGTGGAAGGCGATGCCGCGGTCCGCGGTGATCCGGGTCAGGGTCTCGATCTGCTGGATGGTGCCGACCTCGTTGTTGGCCATCTGGATGCTCACCAACGCCGTGTCGTCGCGCAATGCACCCTCGAGGGCGTCGGGTTGCACGAGTCCGTCCCGGTCGACCGGGAGCACGGTCAGCTCGTGACCCGTGCGGGCGAGGAACTGCGCCGACTCCAGCACCGCCGGGTGCTCGATGGCCGACACGATCACGTGCCGGCGCTCATCGGCTGCCAGAGAGATTCCCTTGACGGCGGTGTTGATCGACTCGGTGCCACCGGAGGTGAACGTGATCTCCGAGGTCCTGGCACCGAGCACGACCGCGATGTCGGACCGCGCCTGTTCCAGCGCCGCACGGGCCGCCTCGCCCACCTCGTGATGGCTGGACGGATTGCCGAACTGCGGCCCCAGGTAGGGCCACATGGCCCCCATCACCTCGCGCCTGACCGGTGTGGTGGCGGCCTCGTCGAGGTAGATCATCACGACATCGTGATGTCGAGTCCGAGGTCGAGCGCTCGGACGCTGTGCGTGAGGGCGCCGACGCTGATGAGATCGACTCCGGTCGCGGCGATGTCACCGATCGTGTGAAGCGTGATGCCGCCGCTGGCCTCGACCAGGGCACGACCGCCGATCCGCTCGACGCCGGTCCGCAGGTCTTCGAGACTGAAGTTGTCCAGCATGATCGTGTCGGCTGCACCTGACTGGAGCACTGCGTCGATCTGGTCGAGCCGGTCGACCTCCACCTCGATGTGGGTGGTGTGCGGCAGCTCTGCCGCCGCACGCTGCAGCGCCGAGGTGACGTCGCCCATGACGGCGAGGTGGTTGTCCTTGGCCATGACTGCATCGGACAGGGAGTACCGGTGGTTGTGCCCTCCTCCGCAGCGCACGGCGTGACGCTCCAGCGCGCGGAGCCCCGGCGTGGTCTTGCGGGTGTCGACCACCCGCACGCGGTGCTCGCCGACGGCGGCGACGTAGGCCGCGGTGAGTGTGGCGATGCCACACATCCGCTGCACCAGGTTGAGTGCCACTCGCTCGGCCTGCAGCACGGCCCGGGCCGAACCGTCGACGTCGGCCAGGACGGCGCCGGTCTCGAATCGTGCGCCGTCCTCGATCTGCAGCACGACGGACACCGACGGGTCGATCGTGCTCATGGCGATGGCGTACACCTCGGCCCCGGCGAACACGCCGGGCTCGCGCGCCACCAGC
>JBBSRN010000060.1:0-11927 GCA_038242985.1 Propionibacteriales bacterium
CGCGAGCCCCATGCAGTCGGTCATCTGGCGCACGAAGGTCTTGGCGTATCCGAGCTCTGGATCCTTCATCCGGTCGCGCCCGAGGATCAGCATCGTCAGCTCGGCGAGGTAGTCACCGGTCAGGTAGTCCAGCTCACCGCCCTCGAGCATCTCGCGCATCGCCGAGAGTCGGTCGCCGTAGTACCCCGAGCAGTTGCCGATCCTCACGTCGCCCCCGCTCATCGGTCGCTCATCGGCTTGGGATCGTTGCCGGGCAGACCGGCGAACGCCTGGACGATGTCGAGCCAGGCCTCGGCGTGCTCGCCGGTGGCCCGGACGTCGGCGTCGTCGCGGTGACGGCGGCGGGTGGCCAGCAGCGCGAAGTCCCATCCGTCACCGGTGACCCGGTCGGTGGCATCCTCTGGACCCCAGGTCCACTGCTCGCCCTCGGGCGAGGTGAGCTCGATCCGCACAGGCACGTCGGGTGCCTCCAGACCGCGCATCAGGTACGCGAAGCCACGGGTCCGGACCCCGAGGTGGCACACGTGGCGCACGCGATCGGTGCGGGGCACGTCGATGCCGAGGGCGTCGGCGACGTCGTGGCTGTGCGCCCAGGTCTCCATGAAACGCGCGGTGGCCATCGACGTCGGACTCATGGGTGGGCCGAACCACGGGATCTTCTCCCCGTCCGGGACGCCCCGCAGTGCCTCCGCGAGATCGGTTCGACCCTGACGCCACAGGGCGAGCAGCTCCGCGGGTGGCAGCTGCGCCATGCGGGCGGCCTCGGCGTCGACGAAACCGGTCGGATCAGCAGCGGCAGTCTGCATGAGCGCGTCGAAGGCCTCGCCGCCCGCGATCGCGGTGAGCGAGGCGGTGTCGGTCCAGGCCAGGTGCGCCGCCTGGTGCCCCACGGTCCATCCTTCCGGCGTGGTGATGGTGGTCCAGCCACCACCTGATCCGGGTTCGGGATCCAGATCGGCGACCCAGGCGTCGAGCTGCTCACTCTCGGCCTGCAGGTCGGTCAGCACGTCATCCAGCACAGTCATGAGGTCTCCAGCTGTTGGTCGAGGGTGGTGGCCCAGGTGTCCAGCACGGCACCACGGCGCGCGGTGTCGTCACTGAGGGAGTTGGCAAGACCGAGGCCGCGCAACAGGTCGAGCGTGGCCTGGACCAGGCGGCGATTGTCCCCAGCCGCCTCGTCGACGCCGAGGAGCTCCAGCGCGTACGCGTGGGTCTCGCGGCCAACGCGTCGTTCCAGAGGCGCGACGGCATCGCGCAGCTCGGCGTCGGTGCGCGCCGCGACCCAGAGCTCGAGCGCGGCGTAGAACACCGGCGAGATGAAGTGCTGGCTCAGGATCTCCAGCACCGCACGGGTACGGCCGACGGCGGGCAGGTCGGCGGCAGCCCGGCGCATCTCGTCGCGCCGCAGATCGGTGAGATGCTCCACGGCCGCGACGACCAGATCCTTCTTGGTCGGGAAGTGGTGCAGCTGCGCTCCACGGCTGACCCCCGCTCGCTGGCTGACCAGCGTGGTGGTGGTGCCGGACCAGCCGACCTCGACCAGGGAGTCCAGCGTCGCCTCCAGCAGTCGCTGGCGCATCGCTCGGGTGCGCTCAGGCTGTGGCGTGCGTTCGCGCGCCACCACTCCGGTGTTCACACCATCAGCATGGGGCGAGAAGAACAAACAGTCAAGTTTGCTTGTTTGTGACCTACTGTCCACGCCTGATCGGGACATCCAGTAACCTCCTCAGACCAGTCGCATCCGAGGGGAAAATCATGACCGAGCCTGTCGACACGCCTGATCCAGCGGCGCAGACCCCGTCGAAGCGCGGTCGCGGCCGCCTCGTCGTTGCCGGCGGCGCCGTGGCCGTGGCCGTCCTGATGGGCGGTGGTGCATTCGCGTACTCGATGCTGGCCGGCGGCGGCTCCCAGCCCGCTGACGTCATGCCCTCGACCATGCAGGCCTACGCGCGGCTCGATCTGGATCCCTCAGCGAACCAGAAGATCGCGCTGTTCAAGCTCGTGCGCAAGATCCCCGAGGCCGCCAAGGAGATCGGCGACGCCGAGGACGTCGACCTGCGCCGCCTGGTGCTGGAGGACCTCCTGGACGAGGAGTGCAAGGGACTGGACTACGAGTCCGACGTCGAACCCTGGCTCGGCAAGCGCATCGGGGTCGGCGCCAATCTCTCCAAGGAGCAGGTCCTCGTCGCCGCCCAGGTGACCGACGAGGCCAAGGCCCGCAAGGGCATCGACGCCCTCTCGGACTGCAGCGGTCAGGAGATCGGTCTGGCTTTCGTCGACGGGTATGCCCTGATGTCGGACAGCCAGAAGTCCGTCGACGCGGCGATCGACGCGAGCAAGAAGGGCACGCTGGGCGACGACGAGAACTTCACCGCTGACATGGACGATCTCGGCGAGCCGGGCATCGCCTCGTTCTGGTTCGACGGAAAGTCCCTCGCCGACGGGCTGAAGAAGTCCGGGCTCGCTCCGGCCGAAGCTGCCCAGCTGGACCAGATCAAGGACCTCGGCAGCAGTGCGGGCGCGATCCGCGTGGCCGGGTCGGCCATCGAGCTCGCCGCGGTGAGCGACACGACGAAGGCCTACGACGTCGATCCGGCACCGATCGGCGACCTGCCGGCCGACACCGTGCTCGCCCTCAGCCTCTCCGGGCTCGGTCCCCAGGTCGAGAAGCAGTTCGACACCTTCCGCGACAGCCTCGACCAGAGCCTCGGCGCCTTCACCGGCGGCAGCGGGCCGGCCGCCCAGCCGATCGACCCCGACGTGCTGGCCGATCTCGATCCCGCGACCCGCGACGCGTACGAGAAGATGATGCAGGAGTCCGAGGCGCCGCCGATGTCGGTCGATGACCTGCTGGATCGCTTCGAGACCGAGAGCGGGCTACGCCTGCCCGACGACCTCGCCACCCTGCTGGGCAAGACCTTCACCCTGGCGGTCGGCCGAGCGAACCTGGAGAAGCTCCCGCAGCTCCAGGGTGCTGACGACCTCGCGCAGCTCGACCTGGCCATCCGCTCCCAGAGCGACCCGACCCGGGCCAAAGCCGTCATGGACAAGCTGGCCGACCTCGCCGACGACAACGGGGTGGCGCTGGTCTCCGAGCAGACCGACGACGGCGCCGTCCTGGCCACCAACAGCAAGGCGGCCACGTCTCTGCTCAACGGCGGCAAGCTCGGCGACGGTGCGGCCTTCGGCAACGTCATGCCCTACGGCGACGACACGCTGCAGGGCATCTACGTCGACGCGGCGGCCATCATCGACGCTGTGCGTGCCGCCGATCCTCCGCCGGACGTGAAGGACGGCCTCAAGCAGGTCGAGGCGATCTCCGGTGCCGGCTTCTCCGTCGGCCGGATCAGCGACGACCGGCTCGGATTCAGCCTCCGGGTGGGCTTCAAGGACTGACCCGACCGGTCAGCTCCTCACGTCGACGACTAGCCCTTCACGTCGACGACTAGCCCTTCACGTCGACGACTAGCTCTTCACGTCGACGACGAGCTCTTCACGTCGACGACGATGCGCCCGCGCACCGTCCCCTCGAGGATCTCGCCGGCGAGCCGGGGCACCTCGGACAGCGGCTCGACGGTCGACAGCGAGTCGAGCGTGGCGGGGGGCAGGTCCCGGGCCAGGCGCTGCCAGGCCGATTCGCGCAGCGCCTGCGGGGCGTTGACCGAGTCGACCCCCAGCAGTCCCACGCCACGCAGGATGTGCGGGAGCACCGTGGCGTTCGGCATGGCCGTCGCCTCGACCAGACCGCAGGCGGTCACCGCTCCCCCGTAGCGCGTCTGGGCCAGCACGTTGACCAACGTCGAACCGCCGACGGAGTCGACTGCCGCGTCCCACCGTTCCTTGCCCAGCGGTCGGCCCTGACCCTGCAGCTCGGCGCGGTCGATGAACGACGTGGCGCCCAGCGACTCCAGGTAGTCATGGGTCTCCGGGCGACCGGTGGCCGCCACGACGGTGTGGCCTGCCGCGGAGGCCAGCGCGACGGCGATCGAGCCGACCCCGCCTGCGGCGCCCGTGATCAAGACCTCCGAACCGGCAGTCAGACCCCACCTGTCGAGGGCGTCGAGGCACAGTGCCGACGTGTAGCCGGCCGTGCCGATGGCCATCGCGTCACGGGTCGAGAAGACGTCGGGGATGCGGACGAGCCACTCCGGCTTCACCCGCTGGTAGCGCGTGTAGCCGCCGGACTCGGTCTCGGACATGCCCCATCCATTGACCACCACCCGGTCCCCGGCAGACCACGCGGCGTCGCTGCTCTCGATCACGGTGCCGGCCAGATCGGCCCCGGCGATCAGCGGCGTCGAACGGGCCATCTTCTGTGGACTCGCCACCACGAGGCCGTCCTTGTAGTTCAAGGACGAGTACTCGACCTCGACCAGCACGGCATGGTCAGGCAGGTCGTCGGTGGTCAGATCGCGAAACTGCGCGATCTGACCGTCGTCGCTGTCGTCGACGACCAGCGCTCGAAAGGACGTGGGACGCAGGCTCTCACTCATGCACCGAGTGTGTCAGGCGGCGGAGTCCGGCGGAACCTCGCCGACCATGACCTCGTCGTGCGACTGCGGATCGCGGTCCGGCACCCGGTCGAGCTCACCGACGACGCGGCGGGCGAAGTCGGCGGCCAGCTGCAGCGCCAGCTCGCTCTCGGGCAGCGCCTTGCCGAAGACCGGGAAGGCGTGCACCTGCTTGCGCCACAGGTGCGTCTCCACCTCCACGCCGTGCGCGGACAGCCGCAGCGCCATCGCCTCGACCTCGGGCCGAAGGATCTCATCGTCGGCGGCCACCAGGAAGGCGGGCGAGACGATGCGATCGGCGGCGTCCAAGGGGGAGATCTCGCCCTCGATGCGCGCGCCCTCAGGGACCCAGCGCGACCGGAGCTGGGTGAACTTGCCGATGGGCAGGTAGGCGTCCCTGGCCCGCACGACACGCTCGACGTCCTTGTCCAGACGGTGCGGATCGAGGCTCAGCAGGGGCGAGAACCCGATGACGCCGGCCGGCGGTGTGATGCCGCGCAGCGTGGCGATCTCGGCGATCTTCATCGCGAGGTAACCCCCCGCGGAATCGCCCGCGACGACGATCTTCTCCGGGTGGGCGCTGATCTGGAGCAGCGCCTCGTAGGCAGTGATCGCGTCGGAGACCGAGTCGGCCACCGTGCCGTCGGGCAGCTGCACGTAGTCCACCGAGATGACCGTGGCCCCGCTCTTGCGGGCGAGTCGATCGCACACCCTGCGGTGAGACTCGATGCCGCCGGAGACGAATCCGCCGCCGTGCAGGTACAGGATCGTCAGGTCGCTGTCGGGTCCGTACAGGTGGGTCGTGGACTCGACCGGCACTCCGCCGAGGTCGAATCGCACGGGCTCGACGTACCGCGACCGGGCCTGTCGGGCCGACAGCTTGTCGCTACGGCGCATCCATCCGAGGGTGCGGTCGTTCACCGGCATGATCCGCAGCAGCGGCTGCACCACCAGCCTGATCCAGCGCTGCAGGAATCGCGCGCGCCAGCTGGCCGACTCGTGCACCTCGGCGCTCTCGTACACGACCCGCATCGGGCCGCGGCGACCACGCGGCAGCCGGTCCCCTGAGGTGCGCCACGGGGCGGCCAGGAAGTTGACGAGCGCTGCGACGCGGTCGAGCAGAACGGTGATCCACATGGATCGACCATACCCGGGGTATGTCAAGCAGACAAGCACGGTCTGAACGCATCTGCGCAGGTCAGGGGCGTTTCAGTCGGCAGTGAAGCGGGCATCGACATCGACGTGGATGACGATCTCGTCGGGGGTGACGTGGAGGAAGGGGCCAGATCCGGTGTCCTCGGACATCATCTGGAAGCGCGGAGCGACGGGCGAGTCGGACGCCGATCCGAGCATGCCCGGATCAGCGAACTGCTGCGGAACGACCTTGCCCTTGCGCACGGCGTTGGCGAGGTCCTGCGCCTTCTGCACCGCATCCTCGACCGCTGCCTTGCGGACCTCGGCCTCGTAGCCGCGACGGTTCTTGACGCTGACGTCCCATGCGACGTGATCGATCTCGACACCGTCACGGCCCGACCAGTCGTCCAGGAATCCGCTCATGCGCTCGAAGTCGCCGAACTCCGATCGCACCTCGATGCGCGCGACATGCCGCAGCGCGAGCTCGGCGCCGTCTGTCGAGGAGGATCGGTGGCTGAAGACGCGCACCTGGTCGCAGGACCAGGCAAGGATCGCGCCGCGATCGCCGAGCTCCTGCAGCTGGCTGGTGAGGGGTTCCTGGACCGCGACGGCCTCGCGGAACACCTCGGCCCGGTCGCTGCCCTCGACGGCCACGGCCATCGACACCAGCGCCCGCTCGGCCGAGTACCGACCTTCGGCCGATCCGCGCACCGTGATGTCCAACGTCATGGCCCCAGTGTGCCGCATGCCGACGGGCTCCCGGCTCGGTTTCGGTTTACCAGCAGGCCCCGGCATCGATTCACTCCCATGGGTGAATTCACCCGGAGGAGTGAAGGTACTCCGGGGCCTGCTGGTAAACCGAACCAGGCGGAGGCCCGGCCACGCATTTCACTATGTGAGACGCATGGACCGCAGGTCGAGACGGTGGCAGGCTCGACATCAGTTGACCGACCTCCCAGGAGCCCCCATGAGCGACAACTGGACTTTCGAGACCAAGCAGATCCACGCCGGCCAGGTGCCCGATCCCGCAACCGGAGCGCGAGCGCTGCCGATCTACCAGACCACGTCGTACCAGTTCCGCGACACCCAGCACGCGGCTGATCTGTTCAGCCTCGCGGAGCCGGGCAACATCTACACGCGCATCATGAATCCGACCCAGGACGTCGTCGAGCAGCGGCTGGCTGCTCTGGAGGGCGGCGTCGGCGCACTGCTGGTCGCGTCCGGTCAGGCCGCCACCACCGGCGCCCTGACCAACGTCGCCGAGGCCGGCGATCACATCGTCGCGTCCGCCAGCCTGTACGGCGGCACCGACAGCCTGCTGCGCCACACCTTCCCCAAGCTCGGCATCACCGTGACGTTCGTCGAGGACGGCAACGACGCCGAGGCCTGGCGTGCCGCGGCCCAGGACAACACGAAGGCCTTCTTCGGCGAGACCATCGGCAACCCGAAGGGCGACGTCCTCGATCTCGAGGCGATCTCCGCGGTGGCCAAGGAGGTCGGCGTGCCGTTCATCGTCGACAACACGGTCGCCACGCCGTACCTGCTCAACCCGCTGAAGCACGGCGCCGACACGGTGGTGCACTCGGCCACCAAGTACATCGGCGGCCACGGCACCTCGATCGCCGGCGTCGTGATCGACGGCGGCACCTTCGACTACGCGGCCCACGGCGACAAGTTCCCCGGCTTCAACACCGCGGACCCGAGCTATCACGGCCTGGTGTTCACCGAGGCGCTCGGACCGGCGGCGTTCATCGCCAAGCTGCGCGTGCAGTACCTGCGCAACATGGGTGCGTCCGCGGCACCGTTCAACGCGTTCCTCATCGCCCAGGGTCTGGAGACGCTGAGCCTGCGCATGGAGCGTCACCTCGAGAACACCCGCAAGGTCGCGGAGTGGCTCGAAGCGCACGAGGCCGTCTCGAAGGTCACCTGGGCCAGCCTCGACAGCAGCCCGTACAAGGCACTGGCGGACAAGTACGTGCCCCGCGGCGCCGGCGCGGTCCTGACGTTCGAGCTGCCCGGTGGCATCGACGCCGGCCGCTCGTTCATCGACGCGCTCGAGCTGTTCAGCCACGTGGCGAACATCGGTGACGTGCGCAGCCTCGCGATCCACCCGGCCAGCACGACCCACTCGCAGGGCACGCCCGAGCAGAACGCCGCCATCGGCGTCACCCCGGGCCTGGTGCGGCTGGCCGTCGGCATCGAGGGCATCGACGACATCCTCGCCGATCTCGACGCGGGCCTTCGCGCAGCCAAGTGACGACCACCGCCCGCGTGGATCCCACGCTCGTCACCGGTGCGTGGCGAGCGGGCGATCCCGTGGGCGACCGGCAGTTCGTCGACCTCGGCGACCTGACCCTGGAGTCGGGCGCCGTGCTGCCGGACGTGTGGGTGGCGTACGAGACGTGGGGCACCCACCGCTCCACCCCTGACGGCGGCAGCAACGCGGTGCTGGTGCTGCACGCGCTCACCGGCGACTCCCACGTGTGCGGTCCGACCGGTCCGGGACATCGATCCCCCGGCTGGTGGGACGAGGTCGTGGGCCCCGGCAAGGCCATCGACACCGACCGTTACTTCGTGGTGGCGCCCAACATCCTCGGCGGATGTCAGGGCTCGACCGGGCCCGCGAGCCCCGACGCCGACGGACTGCCGTGGGGCGGCTCGTTCCCTGCGCTGACGGTGCGCGACCAGGTGGCGGCCGAGGCTGCACTGACCGACCGTCTCGGGATCGATCGCTGGCGTGCCGTGATCGGCGGTTCGGCCGGTGGCATGCGGGCGCTGGAGTGGGCCATCGAGCACCCCGAGCGCGTCGAGCGGCTGCTGCTGCTGGCCACGTCGGCGGCCGCATCCGGCGAGCAGATCGCCCTGTCGCGCACGCAGGTCGCCGCCATCGAGGCCGACCCGGCGTACTTCGGCGGCGACTACTACGACGGGCCGAACGGACCGCTGGCGGGCCTCGACGTCGCGCGACGCATCGCGCACATCGCGTATCGCAGTGCTGCCGAGCTCGACGACCGGTTCGGCCGTGACGTCCAGCCCGACGGGCGATGGGCGGTCGACTCCTACCTGCAGCATCACGGGGCGAAGCTGGTCTCACGATTCGACGCCAACTCCTACGTCGTCCTCACCTCGGCCATGGACAGCCACGACGTGGCCCGCGGCCGGGGCGACGTCGCCTCCGCCCTGGGACGCGTGACCGCCCGCACGATCGTGGCCGGGATCGATTCAGACCGCCTGTACCCGCTGCACCAGCAGCAGCAGCTGGCCGATCTCATCGCGACCGCCGGCCCGTTGCAGGTGGTCGATTCCCCGCACGGGCACGACGGCTTCCTCATCGAGGGTGAGCAGGTCGGCGCGTTGCTGCGCGATCTTCTCACCTGAGCACGCTGCACGGCAGCGCGTGCCGCTACACCGTGTGGCTGTGCGACATCGCGTCGTAGAAGGCGGACGACTCCTTCTTCCACAGCAGCATGAGGATCGCGACGGCGAGTGCGAGGTTGACCACCGACAGCACCAGCGTGAACGGTTCGGACTGACCTCCGATGAAGCCGATCACCGTGAACAGCACGTTGAGCCCGGCGAGCACCGAGGCGACGACGCGCGCCCATGCTCGACCCTGGCCGTTCTTCCAGGCCATCCACAGCCACAGGCCGGCGCCGATCAGACCGACGGCCACCACGAAGGTGATGCCGACGGCGACCGCCGCGTCGATCACGCTCTGCGAGGCGTTGGGGTCCTCGGCCCGCAGCTGTTCGGACACGTCGTCCCGGAAGGAACCGTAGGTGATGAGGCCGACGATGACCGAGAGCACGCTCACCACCGCTCCGGCCCACATGAGCCGGACGGCGAGACGGATCGACGACGGTTGCGTCAGGTCAGGGCGCGGGACGCCCGATCCCTGGGGGGACGAATCCGCCGGTGAGGTCGGGAAGCTGGGCAGGCCAGCTGACCCGAACGGCTCCTCCGGTGAGGACGGTGGTGGTGTGGTGGTCATCGGGTACCTCCGAGCGCGACGATGCGACGCCACCACGGTAGACGACGGCCGCCGGCCTCAGACCATGCGGCGCACGACGCTCAACGGCGCATGCTTCATGACCTGGCCGAGGGGCGCCCACGGCCACGTCGGGATCGCGGCTCCGGTGACCTCGCGCTCGATCGCCTTGACCAGGGCGCGGCAGCCGGTCTCGGTGTCGACCATCAGCCGGGCCTCCTGCTCGATGCCCTCGTTCATCTCCGAGGCGATGTAGCCCGGGTAGAGCGTGGTCACCGCGATGTCGTGGCCCTTGCGTCCGATCAGGTCTGACCGGATGCCTTCGGCCAGGTGCGCGACGCCTGCCTTGGTGGCGGCATAGGTGGCCATCGAGGACGGCATGCCCCGCATGGCAGACATCGACGAGATCATCACGAGGTGGCCCGCCTTGCGCTCGTAGAAGTGCTCCATGGCGGCTTCGCACTGGGCCAGCGCCGCGACGAAGTTGGTCTGGGCGGTCTCCCGGTTGGCCTCGAACTTGCCTGTGCCGATGCGTCCACCCTTGCCGAGACCGGCGTTGACGATGACCCGGTCCAGGCCGCCGAGCTGGGTGATGGCGTCCTTGAAGACGCTGAAGACCTGGTCGTGGTCGTTCACGTCCAGGCGGTGCACCGAGACCTCGATGTCGGGGTGGGCGGCGAGCAGCTCGTCGCGCAACGCCTCGAGCCGGTCGACCCGGCGCGCCGTGAGGGCCAGGTGATGACCCTTCTCGGCGAGGATGCGGGCCATCCCGGCCCCCAGTCCCGAGCTTGCTCCGGTGATGAGCACGTTTGCTCTCTGAGGCGTTGCGGTCATGTCAGTCCTTTCGACCCATCTGCACGGCGGCCTTGGCCATCTGACGGTAGTAGACCGGGCGGAGGAAGCGCTTGGCCGCGTAGGCGATCTTGCCGTCACGATCGGTGAGGATGACGTGCGTACCCTTCTCCACCTGCGTCAGCACCACCTGCGCGATCTCGTGTGCACTGCGCTTCGAACCGTCGATCAGCTTGGCGGCCGACGCCTGTGCGGCCTCGTCCTTGCCGCGCATCGAGCTGGTCAGGTTGGTCCTGAAGAACGTGGGGCAGACGACCGACACCTGCACGCCGAACGGCTTGAGCTCGTGCAGCAGCGTCTCGCTCAGGGCGACCACGGCCGCCTTCACGCTGTTGTACTCGCTCATGCGCGGTGGGTGCACCAGCCCGGCCGCCGAGGCGGTGTTCACGATCGCGCCGCTGCCCTGCTGCTTGAGCATCGGGGTGAAGGCGCGACAGCCGCGCACGACTCCGAGCAGGTTGATGTCGATGATCCACTGCCACTGATCCATCTCGGTCAGCTCGATCCGACCCCCGGCCGCGACGCCGGCGTTGTTGAACACCAGGTCGAGGCCGTCCCAGTTCTCCACGACCCAGTCGCGGGCCCGCGACCAGTGCCCGTCCTGGGTCACGTCGAGCGTCAGGTAGGTGACGCCGTCGACCGCGGCCAGCTCCGGCGACGGCTCGTCGTGCACGTCGGTGGCCAGCACCCGCACGCCCCGGGCGGCCAGCTGGGTGGCCAGAGCCAGCCCCAGACCAGAGGCGGCGCCAGTGACCAGGGCGCGTGAATCTCCGCGGATCTCCATGCTCCAGATACTAGCGGTATCTGGACTGGCGCGACGCTGCCGACCCCGGCCCCGGGGCGGTGAGTCAGTCGGCTTTCACGCGACTTAGCGGTGGAGAAATCGGCCTACCGGCGCCGGAAAGCCGACCTTCTCACCGCCCACTGCTGCGGCGCGTGGGGACGCACCGCGGCCCCATCACGCCCCACCACGCCCGGTTTCAGCGAAAGCTGAGCAGGTCCGCCGGCAGGTGGGTGTGCTCGTTGAAGGTGAGCAGACGGCGACCGCCCCGCCCGACGATCACGGTGGTGATGCTGGCGTTGATGACCACGCGATTCATGGTGATGAACAGGGAGTCGTCGCCGGCGAGCAGGTGCGAGGCGACCAGGCCGATGGGACCGCCGGAGGTGAAGACCGCGACGGACCGACCCGATCCGGCCTGCTCGGTGGCAGCGTCGAGAGCACCCAGCACCCGGGTGCGGAAATCGGTGAACAGCTCAGGCCCGACGATGTCGCCCGCGACCCACTCGGTCAGGCGGGCGTCGAGCGTCGCCTGGAACGCCTTGGCATCGGTGGGCCGCGAAGCCGCGTCCTGCGCGCCCGCGAGACCGAGGTGGTCGTACTCGTTCCAGCCCTGGTCGATGTCGTAGAGATCGCCATCGATGGCGTCGAGCGCGGCGAC
>JBBSRN010000061.1:0-11900 GCA_038242985.1 Propionibacteriales bacterium
TGACGAACAGGTCGTCCCCCACGATCTGCACGTCGTCGCCGATGGCCTCGGTCAGCGTCGTCCAGCCGGACCAGTCGTCCTCGTCCAGCGGATCCTCCAGGGAGACGATCGGGAAGTCGGCCACCAGCTCGGCGTAGTAGGTCGACATCTCCTCGGCGGACTTCTGCTGACCCTCGAACGCGTAGGTGCCGTCTGCGAAGAACTCCGAGGCTGCGACGTCGAGCGCCATCGCGATGTCGGTGCCGACCTGCAGACCGGCCCGCTCGATCGCCACCGCGATCAGCTCGAGCGCGGCCCGGTTCGAGTCCAGGTTGGGGGCGAATCCACCCTCGTCGCCGAGCCCGGTCGACAATCCCTGCTCCTTGAGCACGGACTTGAGCGCGTGGTAGACCTCGGCGCCCTGCTGCAGCGCCTCGGCGAACGTGGCCGCGCCGATCGGAGCGATCATGAACTCCTGGATGTCGACGTTGGAGTCGGCGTGCGAGCCACCGTTGAGGATGTTCATCATCGGCACCGGCAGCACGTGCGCGTTCGGGCCTCCCACGTAGCGGTACAACGGCAGGCGAGCCGAGTCGGCCGCAGCCTTCGAGACCGCCAGGGAGACACCGAGGATGGCGTTGGCGCCGAGCTTGGCCTTGTTCGGGGTGCCGTCCAGATCGATCATCGCCTGGTCGACCACCCGCTGCTCGTCGGCGTCCAGCCCCACCAGCGCCGGACCGATCTTCTGGTTGACCCCCGCGACCGCCTTGCGGACGCCCTTGCCCAGGTATCGATCGCCACCATCACGCAGCTCGACCGCCTCGAAGGCGCCGGTGGAGGCGCCGGAGGGAACCGCGGCACGGCCGATCGTGCCGTCACTGAGGGCGACCTCGACCTCGACGGTCGGATTGCCGCGTGAGTCGAGGATCTCGCGTGCCCCGACGGCTTCGATGCGTGCCACGTTGTGCTCCAGGTGTGTGAAGGGTGTGCGGCATCCAGCCTAGTCCGCGACAGTTGGCAGTCCGCGCACCCGCTGACGGAGCGCCGCCTCCGGATCGATCCCCGCCACTCGAGCCTCGGCCACGATCGCCAGCAGACGCGACCCGATATCGGTACCGTCAGAGGCCACCGGGTCGCCGAGGCGGCCAAGGACCTTGTCGGCGTAGGCCAGCGCGGGCAGGGTCGGCGCGATGCCGTCGTGGACCGATGTTCTCGGCTTCTCCGCGGCCTTCACCGCCTGCCAGGTGGCGTCGATCTGCTCGGGGGTCGCCGCGTCCCCACCGGCGAAGACGTGCGGGTTGCGACGGATCAGCTTGGCGGTGAGGGCCCGGGCGACCCCGTCGATGTCGAATCCGTCCGGTTCGTCGGCGGCGATGCGGGCGTGGAACACCACCTGCAGGAGCAGGTCGCCGAGCTCGTCACGCAGGTGCTTCAGGTCGCCGTGGCCCGATCCCAGCCCGTCGAGGGCCTCGAGGGTCTCGTGGGCCTCCTCCAGCAGGTAGCGCGCCAGGGAGGCGTGGGTCTGCTGTGCGGTCCACGGGCACTCCCGGCGCAACCGGTCCATGACCTCGACCAGCTCGACCAGGGCGCGCCCGTCGGTCATCGCGAGTCAGACCCTGCAGGGCTGCGGCGTCTCGGCATCGGCCGAGGTCACTGACAGCGAGCCGATGCTGTCGTTCGGCTCGCCGTCGTCGGACAGGCCGAGGCGCGGAGCGAATCGGACCTCGTGGTCCTTGAACGAGCTGAGCACCAGGGCGCGGCCCGTGGCGGACAGTCCGTTGGCGTTCTCCTCGGTCACTGCGGTCGCTTCCTCGTCACCGCCGATGACGACGAAGAGGTTGTACAGATCGCGTGCCTCGCCCAGGGTCTGGGCCACGTCCGGGGCTCGACCCGCACCGAACGGATCGACGAACTGCTCGGGCTCGGGCTCGGTCGCGGGCGGGATCTTCACCCCGCGCTCCGAGGCGACGTCGGTGGCCACCCGGGCCAGCACCAGGTCAGTGATCGCCTGACGTCGCAGGTCGCCGTTGTCGATCTTGTCGACCGCCTCGGCACCCTGTTGCTGCTGGACCTGCCGCGCGGTCACCTCGCAGTACACCCGGGCGGTGTCGTCGAGGCTCGACATCGAGATGGACCGACCGTCGACGGTGGCGGCGGCACCGGGACTGACCGTTCCGCAGGCCGAGAGCGCCAGTGCGCTGAGGGCAAGGACGCAGAGGCGAAGGGATCTCACCGACTCATCGTAGACGCGTGGCCGAGCTTGGCGTGCTTGCGTCCGTAGAACCAGTAGACGAGGAGCCCGAGGACCAACCAGATGAGGAATCGCAGCCAGGTCTCGACAGCCAGGTTGGTCATCAGCGCGACGCAGAGCACTGCCGACGTGGCCGGCAGCCATGGCACCTGCGGCGTGCGGAACGGTCGCTTCAGCTTCGGCTTCGTGCGGCGCAGCACGACCACGGCGATGGACACGACCAGGAAGGCGAAGAGGGTGCCGATGCTGACCATCTCGGCCAGGGCGGCGAGTGGGACGAAAGCAGCCAGGATCGCCACGACGATGGTCGTTCCCACGGTGATCCGCAGCGGGGTCTGGAATCGCTCGTCGATCTTGCCCACCGAGGCCGGGAGCAGTCCGTCCCGGCACAGGGCGAAGCCGATGCGACCCATCGCGATGATGTCGACCAGGATCACCGACGTGAGGCCGGCAACCGCCGCGATGCCGATCAGGATGGCAGCCCAGCCGAGGCCGACCTGCTTGAAGGCATCGGAGATCGGGGCGCCCTCGGACAGATCGGTGTACCTGACCATGCCGACCAGGACGAAGCACACCAGGACGTACAGCACGGTGCAGATCGCGAGCGTGCCGAGCAGTCCGCGCGGCATGTCCTTGGCGGGGTCCTTCGTCTCCTCGCCCAGGTTGGCGACGGCCTCGAAGCCGCTGTAGGCGAAGAACACGATCGCAGCGGCGACCAGGACGCCGGTCACGCCGTAGGTCGTCGGCTCCGTGCCGCTGATCCACTGCCACAACGGCTGCTGGAGGCCAGCCAAGGCATCGCCCTGGGGCGCGGGCTTCGACGGCGGGATGTAGGGGGAGTAGAACGCCACCTTGATGAAGAAGACGCCGACGGCGACGACGAACAGACAGACCGAGACCTTGATGACGACCAGCGCGTTCGTGACCCACTTGGACTCACGGATGCCGATGGCCGCCACGAGTCCCAGCACGAGCACGATGAACACCGCGCCCAGGTTGACGACCGAGTCCTCCTCGCCGAAGAACGCGTGCGGCAGACCGAAGGAGTCCTGCAGGTAACCCGACCAGCCGCGGGCCACAACGGCTGCACCGAGGGCGAACTCGAGGATCAGGTCCCAGGCGATGATCCACGCGAAGATCTCACCGATCGTGGTGTAGGCGTAGGTGTACGAGCTGCCGGCCGTGGGCACCGCGGCGGCGAGCTCGGCGTAACAGAGACCGGCGAGCACGGCCACGAACCCGGCGATCAGGAACGAGACCATCACCGCCGGTCCGGCGTTGTTCTTGGCCGCGACGCCGGTGAGGGTGAAGATGCCCGTCCCGATCACGATCCCGATGCCGAATCCCATCAGGTCCCACTGCGTCAACCGTTTGCTCAGGCGGACGTGGTGCTCGCCGCTCGGCTCATCGTCGTTCTGACGCACGACGTCGTCGATGTCCTTGGTCCGGACCAGCTGGCGCAGGGTTCCCCGTGAATTCACCTGGACACTGTAACCAGGTGGATGCATCGCGCAACCGGTCTGCGGTCATGGCAGGGTTGCCACATGATCCGCCAGCGGCTGGCCCGCACCGTCGTCCGCGTGATGGGATACCGCATGGTCGGCGAGGTGCCGCCGAACGGGATCCTCGTGGGCGCGCCGCACACCTCGAACTGGGACTTCGTCACGATGTTGCTGGTCATGTGGCACGGCGGTGCCCATCCGCGCGTGCTGGTCAAGAAGCAGGTGTTCGTCGGCCCGCTCGGCTGGCTGCTGCGGATGCTCGGCGGGGTGCCGCTGGACCGCGACGACGCGAGCGCGGTCGTGCGCGAGCTCGTCCACGAGTCCCGCAACGGTCAACCGTTCCGGCTGATCCTGGCCGCCGAGGGCACCCGTTCCAAGGGTGAGTACTGGAAGTCCGGCTTCCTGCGTCTGTCGAGCCAGACCGGACTGCCGATCACGTTGGCGTTCTTCGACCCACCCAGCAGGACGATGGGCTTCGGACCCACGTTCCACGCCTCGGCTGACGTGGGCGCCGACATGGACATCGTCCGGGAGTTCTTCGCCGACAAGCACGGCATCAAGCCCCAGAACGCCACCCCACCCCGGCTGCGCGAGGAGATCTAGGCCACGAGGGTGTCGACCACCACGGTGGTCCAGTCCAGCAGCTCGCGACCGACGAGAGGTCCGCCGCCGATCGTGGAGGCGCGCGGACGCGGCACCAGCATGATCTCGGCGGCTGACTTGTAGGTGCTGCGTGGATAGACCCGCTGCATGCGCATCTGGGCGGAGTCCGGCAACGCGATCGACGCGAAGCGCACGTTCGGACCCGAGGCCGTGATCTCGCTGAGTCCGGCCTCGCGGACCCGCACGCGCAACCGGGCGACGTCGAGCAAAGTCTCCACGACCTCCGGCGGCTCGCCGTAGCGGTCGACCAGCTCGGCCCGCAGCTCGTCGACGTCGGCGGTCGCGCGCACGTCGGCCAGCCGCTTGTACATCTCGAGGCGCAACCGCTCGCTGGGCACGTACTCCTCGGGCAGGTGACCTTCGATGGGCAGCTCGATCTTGACCTCGCGGGACACGAAACGGTCGTCGTCGGTCTCGCCCCGGAACTCAGCCACCGCCTCGCCGACGAGTCGCACGTACAGATCGAAGCCGACGTCGGCGATGTGACCTGACTGCTCGCCACCGAGCAGGTTGCCGGCGCCGCGGATCTCCAGGTCCTTCATCGCCACGGCCATGCCGCCGCCGAGCTCGGAGTGCTGCGCGATCGTCTCCAGACGATCGTGCGCGGTCTCGGTCAGCGGCTTGTCCGGCGGATACAGGAAGTACGCGTACGCACGCTCGCGACCGCGGCCCACGCGTCCGCGCAGCTGGTGCAGCTGCGACAGGCCGAGCGAGTCCGAGCGCTCGATGATCATCGTGTTCGCGTTCGAGACGTCGAGGCCGGACTCGACGATCGTGGTGCACACCAGCACGTCGAACCGCTTCTCCCAGAAGTCGACCATGACCTCCTCGAGGCGGTGCTCGCCCATCTGACCGTGCGCCGAGGAGATCCGAGCCTCCGGCACCAGCTCCTTCAGGCGCGCCACCACCTTGTCGATCGACTGCACCCGGTTGTGGATGAAGAACACCTGACCCTCACGCAGCAGCTCACGGCGAATGGCGGCCGTGACCTGCTTGTCGTCGTACGCGCCGACGAACGACAGCACCGGGTGGCGTTCTTCCGGCGGTGTCGCGATGGTGGACATCTCGCGGATCCCGGTGACGGCCATCTCGAGCGTGCGCGGGATGGGGGTCGCGGACATCGCCAGGACGTCGACGGCGGCGCGCAGCATCTTGAGCGCCTCCTTGTGCTCGACGCCGAAGCGCTGCTCCTCATCGACGATCACGAGGCCGAGATCCTTGATGCGGACGCCGGGCTGCAGCAACCGGTGCGTGCCGATCACCAGATCGATGGACCCGTCAGCCAGACCGTCGAGCGTCGCCTTGGACTCCGCGTCGGACTGGAACCGCGACAGCGGGCGCATCGTGACCGGGAACTGGCCGAAGCGTTCGGCGAACGTGGCGAAGTGCTGCTGCACCAGCAGCGTGGTGGGCACCAGGAGGATGACCTGCTTGCCGTCCTGGATGGCCTTGAACGCGGCCCGCACCGCGATCTCGGTCTTGCCGTAGCCGACGTCGCCGCACACCAGCCGATCCATCGGCACGGTGCGCTCCATGTCGCGCTTGACCTCATCGATCGTGATCAGCTGGTCTGGGGTCTCCACGTGGGCGAAGGCGTCCTCGAGCTCGGCCTGCCACGGGGTGTCGGGCCCGAACGCGTGACCCTTCGTGGACTGGCGGGCGGCGTAGAGCTTGATCAGCTCGCCGGCGATCTGGCGGACCGCGCGGCGCGCCTTGCTCTTGCGATTGGACCAGTCGCTGCCGCCGAGGCGGTCCAGCGTCGGCTGCTCGCCCCCGATGTACCGGGTGATCTGGTCGAGCTGGTCCATCGGCACGAACAACCGGTCGGCCGGCTGACCGCGCTTGCTCGCGCCGTACTCGACCACCAGGTACTCGCGCGCCGCGCCCTGGACGACGCGCTGCACCATCTCGACGTAGCGGCCGACGCCGTGCTGCTCGTGCACGACGTGGTCGCCGGGCGACAGCTCGAGCGGATCGATCTGCTTGCGGCGTCGCGCCGGCAGCTTGCGGTCGGTGCGATCGGCGGGGCGCTGCCCCACCAGGTCGTCGTACGTCACGACCACCAGGTTCAACGGCGGCGAGACGAAGCCGTGGGCCAGCTCGCCCAGCACCACCTGCACGACACCGCGCCGCTCGGACTCCCCCGGCGTCGCCACGATGTCGGTCGCGGCGATGTCGTGCTCGCCGAGCCACTCGACGGTGCGCTGGGCCTGTCCCTGACCCGGCACCACCACCACGACCCGCCGGCCGGCGGTGAGCCAGCCGCGGACGTCGGTCAGCGCAGTTGCGGTGTCACCGCGGTAGGTCGGTGCTGCGGTGATGTCGACGGCATGGGAATCGTCCTCGTCCAGACCGAACGGCGACAGTCCGACCCAGCCCAGGCCGTGGGCCGCGGCGTCGTCGCGGACCTCATCCAGGGTGCGGAAGGACGCCGAGCCGAGATCGATGGGTGCCTCGGCTGCTGATCCCGCGGTGTGGGCCCACGAGGCCTCGAGGAACTCCGCACTGGTCGCGACCAGATCCGCGGCGCGCGCTCGCACCCGCTCCGGATCGCACAGCAGGACGCTGGACCCGGCGGGCAGCAGATCGATCAGCAGCTCCATCCCCGAGCCGTCTGCATCGGTGGCCAGCACCGGGCTCAGCGACTCCATGCCCTCCACGACGTGCCCCTCGGCCAGCTTGCCGAGCAGGTCGCGCAGCGCCGGGTGGCTCTCCGCGAGCACCCGCGCCCGCTCGCGTACCTCGTCGGTGAGCAACAGCTCGCGGCACGGCGGGGCCCAGACCCGGTCGACGGTCTCCAGGGTGCGCTGGTCGGCCACGGCGAATCGCCGGATCTCCTCGACCGTGTCGCCCCAGAACTCGATGCGCAGGGGGTGGTCCTCGGTGGGTGGGAACACGTCGACGATGCCGCCGCGCACGGCGAACTCGCCGCGACGCTCCACCAGGTCGACCCGCGCGTACGCTGCAGCGGCCAGATCACGCACGACGTCGTCCAGCACGACGTCATCGCCCTGACGCAGCTCGACCGGCACCAGATCGGCCAGCCCCTTGACCTGGGGCTGCAGCAGCGACCGCACCGGCGCCGTGATGACGCGCACCGGACCGGTCTCTGCGGTCCCGCCGGGGTGCACGAGCCGCCGCAGCACCGCGAGCCGGCGGCCCACGGTGTCCGAGCGCGGCGACAGCCGCTCGTGCGGCAGCGTCTCCCACGCCGGGTAGTGCGCGACGGCGGCAGCACCGATGAGCGCGCCGACCTCGGTCTCCAGGTCCTCGGCCTCGCGCGCCGTCGCGGTGACCGCGAGCACGGTCCCACCGGTCGCCAGCGCCTGGGCCAGGAACGGTCGTAGCGGCTCGGGCGCACGCACGTCGATCGTCTGCACACCGGCAGCACGGTCGGCCACGACGGCAGAGACGGTCGGTTCGGCCAGCACGAGGGCAGCCAGGTCGGTCAGGTTCATCGGTTGGCCAGACTCATCGGTTGTACGTGCCCTGGGTCGCCTCGAGGCCGCGGGTGATGAGCGACTCGATCGCGTCACCCGCCTCCTCCAGGTAGGTGGGTAGGTCTTTTCGTTCCGGCGTCGTGTACGCCTTCAGCACGAAGTCGTGCACGGACTGCTGGCCGGGCGGGCGGCCGATACCGACGCGGACGCGGTGGAAGTCGCCGGTCCCGGTGGACTGGCGGATCGATCTCAGGCCGTTGTGACCGTTGTCGCCACCGCCGAACTTGATGCGCAGCATGCCGAAGTCGATGTCCAGCTCGTCATGCACGACCACGAGGTGATCGGGGTCGACGTCGTAGAACTTCAGCAACGCCGACACCGGTCCACCGCTGTCGTTCATGTACGAACGCGGCCGCCCGAGGACGACCCGCTCACCGGCGAGCCGGCCCTCGATCGCGTCGGCCTGACCGGACTTGTGCTTCTTCCAGCTGCCCCCGACGCGCGCGGCAAGGACATCGCCCACCCTGTACCCGACGTTGTGCCGGGTCGCGGCATACCCCTTTCCGGGGTTGCCGAGCCCGACCACCAGCCAGGTCGAGCTCACTCGTCGTCGGCGCTCTCCGCCGCAGGCTCGCCCTCGGCGGTCTCGCTCTCGGCAGCGGCCTCCTCGTCGGTCTCGTCGCGCTCGATGCCGGCCTCGGCCTCGGCCTCTTCCAGCTCGGCCTCGAGCTCGGCCTCGGTGGGCGCGGCGGTGATGTTGACGATCAGCAGCTCGGTGTCGACAGCCAGCTCGGTGCCCTTCGGCAGCTCGATGTCGCTGGCCAGCAGCTGCGTGCCGGCCTTGAGTCCCTCGATCGACAGCTCCAGATCGGACGGGATGTGCGTGGCCTCGGCCTCGACGGCGATCGAGGTGTTCTCGTGCACCACCATGGTGCCGGGGAACGCCTCGCCCATCAGCGTCACGCCGACGTCGACGACGACCTTCTCGCCCTTGCGGACGATCAGCAGGTCGGCGTGCTCGATGAATCCGCGGATCGGATCGCGCTGGACCTGCTTGGGGATCGCGAGGTGCTGGTCGCCATCAACGGCGATGGTCAGCAGCGCGTTGGAGTTCTTCAGCGCCATCATCAGCTGGTGCCCGGGCAGGGTCAGGTGCAGCGGGTCCGAACCGTGGCCGTAGAGCACGGCGGGAACCTTGTCCTCGCGGCGGATGCGACGTGCGGCACCCTTGCCGAACTCGGTGCGGGTCTCAGCGGGAATCTTGATCTCGGCCACGGGATGTCTCCTCAGAACGTGCTGCGATACGGGGAAGGTCGGATGCCACCTCGGGACGGACGCTCGACACAGCACTCCTGCGGAGCGCCCTGTCGATCACGGCAGCGGATGATGATCCGCGCCCTCGCCCAGGCAGCTTCGCCATCGTATCCCAGGCGCGGCACCAGCAGAAATCAGGACTTGAAGAGGCTGGTGACCGAACCCTCTTCGAAGACGGCCGCCGTCGCCTGGGCGAGCAGGGGGGCGATCGAGAGGATCTTCAGCTTGTCGAAGTGCTTGTCCTCGGCAATGGGCAAGGTGTTGGTCACGATGACCTCGGTGGCCACCGACGCGCTCAGCCGTTCGACGGCCGGGCCGGAGAACACCGCATGGGTGGCGGCGATGACGACCGACTCGGCGCCGTCGGCCATCAGCGCGTCAGCAGCCTGCACGATCGTGCCACCGGTGTCGATGAGGTCGTCGACCAGGATGCAGACCCGGCCCTCGACGTCCCCGACCACCCGGTTGGCCTTGGACTCATTGGGCTTCAGCGGATCGCGGGTCTTGTGGATGAAGGCCAGTGGTGCCCCACCGAGGGCGTAGGCCCACTGCTCGGCCACCTTGATGCGGCCGGCGTCCGGCGACACCACCGCGAGCGGGCTCGTGCCGTACTTCTTCTTCACGTGCCGGGTCAGGATCGGCATCGCGAGGAGGTGGTCGACGGGACCGTTGAAGAAGCCCTGGATCTGCGACGTGTGCAGGTCGACGGTCATGAGACGGTCGGCGCCGGCGGTCGTGAACAGATCGGCCATCAGGCGCGCGGAGATGGGCTCGCGACCGAGATGCTTCTTGTCCTGCCGGGCGTAGCCGTAGAACGGCAGGATCACGGTGATGCGCTTGGCCGAGGCGCGCTTGAGCGCGTCGATCATGATGAGCTGCTCCATGATCGACTCGTTGATCGGCGCTGCGTGGCTCTGGATCACGAACGCGTCGCAGCCCCGGACGGACTCGTCGAATCGCACGTAGATCTCGCCGTTGGCGAAGTCGTAGGCGGTGGTCGGCACGAGGTCGATCTCCAGCAGGTCAGCGACCTCCTGGGCGAGGACAGGATGCGCGCGACCCGAGAAGAGCATCAGCTTCTTGGTCGGGGTGCGCTTCGCGAGGCTACTCACCGGGTTGTTCTCCCTGTTCCTGGGCTGCCTCGGCCGATGCCGAGCCGGGACGTTTCTTCGCGACCCACCCGTCCATCGTCCTTTGCGCACCCGCGCTGACCGCCAGCGCCCCTGACGGCACGTCCTGCCGGATCGTGGCACCCGCACCGGTGAAGGCCCCATCGCCGACGTTCACCGGGGCGACGAAGGTGTTGTTGGACGCAGTCCGGGCATGTCGACCGATGCGCGACCGGTGCTTGGAGACACCGTCGTAGTTGGCGAAGATGGTGCCCGCGCCGATGTTGGCGCCCTCGCCGATGTCGGCGTCGCCCACGTAGCTCAGGTGCGGCACCTTGGCGCCGGCACCGAGGATCGAGTTCTTGACCTCCACGAACGTGCCGATCTTGGCACCGGCGCCGATCTCGTTGCCCGGACGCAAGTACGCGAACGGGCCGATCGTGGCGCCCGGCCCGACGACCGAGTCCGAACCGTGGGTACGGATGATGGTGGCGCCGGCGCCGACCTCGACGTTGCGCAAGGTGGTGTCGGGCCCGATCGTCGCCTGTTCGGCGATCACGGTGGCGCCGAGCAGCTGGGTGCCCGGCAGCAGCGTCACGTCCGTCCCCACGGTGACGGCCGAGTCGATCCAGGTCGTCTCCGGATCCACGATCGTGACCCCCTCGGCCATCCAGTGCGCCGTCAGCCGCCGGTTCAGCTCGCGGCCGAGTCGCGAGAGCTGGGCACGATCGTTGACCCCCTCGGTCTGCCAGACGTCCTCGAGCACGTGCGCGCCGACCGGGAGCGAGTCGCTCACGGCGCGCGCCACGATGTCGGTGAGGTACAGCTCGCCCTGGGCATTGGTCGGATCGAGGTCGGCGACGGCTCGCGCGAGGAACGACGCGTCGACGGCCAGGATGCCGCTGTTGATCTCGGTGATCGCGCGCTCGGCTACATCTGCATCAGCGTGCTCGCGGATGGCGGTGACCCCGCCATCGGCTCCCCGCACGATGCGCCCGTACCCGGCGGGGTTCGCGACGTCAGAGGACAAGATCGTGACGGCGCGTCCCGCAGCGCGATGATCGCTGACCAGTCCGGACAAGGTCGTCGAGGTGAGCAACGGGACGTCCGCGTAGGTGATCAGCACCGTTCCGGTCGGCGGCTCGGACAGCGAGTCGAGCGCCACCTGCACCGCGTGCCCGGTGCCGCGCTGCTCGGCCTGCACCGCCTGGACGACGTGAGGATCGAATGCCTCGACGGCCACCGACACCTGTTCTCGGTCGTGCCCGACCACCGCCACCGTCGCGCTGGCCTCGAGGCCACCCACCGCGACCAGGGCGTGCTCGAGCATCGAACGTCCCGCGATCTGGTGCAACACCTTCGCGCGGGTCGACTTCATCCGGGTTCCTGCACCTGCCGCCAGGACGATGACGGTGACCTGATCACTCACCCGGCGAGCCTAGCGCGTGCCGGTCCACAGAAATCTTTTCGCTGTTCGACCAATCCGGGGCGCCCCGTCCGACGAATGACCGGTACAAGCCACTCACGCAGCACACACAAACAAGGATGTGACTCACCATGAGCTCCAACCGCTCCAGCAAGTTCTTCGTCGGCATCGCGTTCGCCGCGGTCGCCGCACTGCCCCTGGCCGCCTGCTCCTCCA
>JBBSRN010000062.1:0-11875 GCA_038242985.1 Propionibacteriales bacterium
ACGGCCGGCGTGCCGCCCCACCGCACGACGGTCAAGATCCTCGATCCGGACGGGCGCGAGGTGCCCCAGGGCGAGACGGGGGTCATCCACGTCGGCAACGACATGCCCTTCGGCGGGTACACAGACGGCAACACGAAGACGTTCGCCGACGGGTTGATGAGCACCGGCGACCTCGGCCACTTCGACGAGGACGGCAGGTTGTTCGTGTCCGGCCGCGACGACGACATGATCGTCTCCGGCGGCGAGAACGTGTTCCCGCGTGAGCTGGAGGACTCGCTGATCGAGCACCCGGCCATCTCCGACGTGGTGGTCACCGGCATCGAGGACACCTCCTGGGGGCAGTGCCTCGCCGCCTACGTGGTGGTGCGCGAGGGCGAGACGTTGTCCGAGGACGACGTGGCGGCCTACGCCAAGGAGCACGTCGCACGATTCGCGGTGCCGCGGCGCACGATGTTCCTCGACGAGCTGCCGCGCAATCCCACCGGCAAGGTCATGAAGCGCGAGCTGCCTGACTTCGAGTAGGCCGCGTCCGTGGCCGGGCCGCGATGGGTGCGGTGACGCCCAGCCCGAGCGCAGCCCCGGCGGCGAGCCACGCGGCGGCGGCCGGGCCGCTCGGTGCGGTGGGCACCCGTGCGGGATCGACGATGCGGCCGGTGGGACGGGCCGCGGTGGCGTCGTCGGCAGCGGCATCGACGGCCCGCGCCGCGAGGTAGGCCTGGGCGAGCGCATCGGCACCGCGCGCGGCGTCGACCGGCTTCGCAGCAGAGAATCCGACGTGCATGACGTGCGAGGAGCCGACGGTGCGTGCTGACGTCACTGCCTCCAGCCCCGCGATCGTGAGTGAGTCGTCGCCGAGGCTCTCCCGCGCCTCGGCGCTGACCCGGCGCGAGGTCGCCACCGCTTCCTCGGCCGCCATGTCGACGAGGTCGGGGTCGCTGGACTCGACCTGGACGACCGCGACGGCCGCGTACGACCCGGAGGTCACGAGGTGGGCAGTCGCCGCGATCATCATGCCGATGAGCAGGCCCGCCGCGAGGGTGCGCCACCGGCACCGCCAGGCGGCACACAGATCGGTCAGCGTGAGGGGAGGGGCTGCGGCGCCCGGCCCCGGTGTCCCTGAGGTCATGCACCAGTGTGGTCCCGCTCGTGACGCAGGCCGCCGTGTTCTCCACAGGGATGCGAGCGGTGACTGGTGTGGCACGCTTGCGGCGTGAGGTCAGCCCTGCCATGACTCCGACCATCGGACCGGTCGACGGGTTCCAGCGCCGCCACCGTGTCATCGGCTTTCCGCTGGCGGTCATCTACAAGTACTTCGACGACCAGGGCGCGTACCTCTCGGCGATCATGACGTACTACGCGTTCATCGCGATCTTCCCGATCCTGCTGCTCAGCACGTCGATCCTCGGTTTTCTGCTGCAGGGGAACGAACAGCTGCGGGACCAGCTGTTGAACTCCGCGCTCAGCCAGTTCCCGATCATCGGCGACCAGCTGGGCCGGCCGGAAGGTCTGCAGGGGTCGACCTCGGCGATCGTCGTGGGATCCGTCGCGGCGCTGTACGGCGCCATGGGACTGGGGCAGGCGATCCAGAACGCAGCCAACATCGCCTGGTCGGTGCCGCGGAACAGCCGGGCCAACCCCTTCCTGCTGCGCTTTCGCAGTCTGGTCTTCTTGTCGATCGGCGGCATCGGGATCCTGGCACTCGCCATCGCGACGTCCGTGCTGGCCAACCCCGAGTCGCTGGGGGCCGATCTCCAGTCCACGATCGGGGTGCTCTCGCGCGTCATCGGTTTCGTGCTGACCCTCGGCATCTTCGTGGCGGTGTTCCGACTGATCAGCCTGAAGCGCGCGACGGCCCGCGCGGTGCTGCCCGGCGCGATGGTGACCACCGTGCTGTGGCAGGCCCTCCAGTTCGTCGGCAACACCTACGTGCGCGAGGTCATCGCCAAGGCGAACCAGGTCAACCAGACCTTCGCGCTGGTCCTGGGGCTGCTGGGCTTCATCTACATCGCGACGATCATGGTGATGATCGGCCTGGAGGTCAACGTGGTGCTGCGCAGGAAGCTGTACCCGCGCGCCCTGCTCACGCCGTTCACCGACAACGTGGTGCTCACCGCTGCCGACCAGAAGGCCTACTCCGCCTACGCCATGGCCCAGCGGCACAAGGGGTTCGAGCAGGTCATCGTGACCTTCGAGGACCGCGACGAGGCCGAGGAGAGGGTCGCGATGCCCGAGCTCGAGGCAGCTCCCACTAGGCTGGAGCCCGGCGATCCCGCTCCAGACACGCAAAGGTGACGACATGCCCACGGGCAAGGTGAAGTGGTACGACACAGACAAGGGCTTCGGCTTCCTCAGTCGAGACGGTGGCGAGGACGTCTACGTCCGCTCCGACGCGCTGCCGGAGGGCACGACGGCGCTCAAGGCCGGGACCCGCGTGGAGTTCGGCATCGTGTCCGGCGGCCGTGGTGACCAGGCCCTGCAGGTGCGTCTGCTCGATCCCGTCACCTCGGTCTCGCGCTCGCAGTCCCAAGCCCGCCGCAAGGATCCCGAGGCGCTCGCGGTGATCGTCGAGGATCTCATCCGGATGCTTGACGACGTCGGCGAGGGCTACCGGCACGGCCGCCACCCCGACCGTTCGAAGGCCAAGCCCATCGCCCAGGTGCTTCGGGCCGTCGCGACCGAGCTCGAGCTCTAGCCCGTCTTCTGCCGGGGCGTGGCGCGGGTCAGGACGAACGCCAGCCAGGCGATCAGCACCGCCGCCACCACGAGCAGGCCGACGCGGGGGCTGGCGCCGAGGGTGAACAGGCCGATGCCGGCCAGGCCGCCGATGACCCACGACAGCTGCAGCAGCGTCTCCGAGCGCGCGAACATCGAGGTGCGCACGTTCTCGCGCACGTCCCGTTGGATCAGGGCGTCGAGGCTCAGCTTGCCGAGCGACTGGCACAACCCCACCGTGAGGCCGAGGATCACCACGGTCCACCAGGTGAACAGCACGGCGATCGTGGTCATCACCGCGACGTCGAGCACCAGCACCGCGATGACGACGCGCTCGGGGAGGCGCGACTTCAGCAGATTGCCCATCACGATGCCCACCGTGTTGCCCACGCCGGCGCCCCCGATGACCAGGCCGAGCAGCACCGTCGCGTTGCCGTCCCACCCCAGTGAGGCGGGCGGCTCGCGCAGGCGGAACGCCATGAAGATCGTCAGGAATCCGGACAGGAGGCGAAGCCCGGAGTTGCTGCGCAGCCCGTTGACGACCGCGTGCGTGATGACGATGCCCCGGCGTTGGTTGTCCTGGTCGCGGGACGGATCCGCGATGGCGGACAGGTCGACCTGCTCCTCGCCCTCGCTGGAGTCGACGCGAGCTGGCAGCAAGATGGCGAGGACGGTGCCGGCGACGAACAGGAGAGCGGCGTACCGCAGTGACCACGGGGCACCGATCACGGCGGCGAGCCCGGCAAGTGGCGCGGAGATCGCTGCCGCTGCCGTCCCGGTGAGCGAGATGCGCGAATTCGCCTTCACGAGGGTGAAGTCCTGGGGCAGGATGCGCGGCACGGCGGCGGCGCGGGTGACGCCGTAGGCCTTGGACGACACCAGGCAGCCGAGTGCAGCGAAGTAGAACGTGGGGGACTCATCGACCACCGCGCCGGCCAGCACCCAGCAGCAGAACGCCCGCAGGGCGAGGGTCGAGCCGATGGCCCAGCGACGACCGCGGCGGAATCGGTCCAGGAACGGTCCGATCAGGGGCGCGACGATGGCGAAGGGCAGCATCGTGAGCACCAGGAACAGGGCCACCTGGCCGCTGGCCTCGTCGGTCGGCACCGTGAAGAACAGCGTGCCGGCCAGTGAGATCGCCACGGCGGCGTCGCCGGCGGTGTTGAAGGCGTGCAGCTCCAGCAGCCGGGACAGACCGCTCTCGCCAGCCCCGCCGGAGTGGGTGAAGCGGCGTGCGCCGCTGAAGGCCGCGGTGCCGCCGCGTCCCATCGCGCGGCCGACACCGGCCGGGATCCGCCCGACCCGTTGGGCCGGCGTGGGGCGGGCGTCGTCGACGAGGCGGCGGGTGCCGTCCATGTCCTCGTCCTGCATGCGATCCATCCTGCCCCACCCGCTGGTGGGCGCGACCCGCGACATCGCCCCGCCGGACGTGGGTGACAATGGCACCATGCCCGAAACGATCGACGTGCCCGACGCGACGCTGGCCGCGGCCACCGACATCGCCCGTGCGGCTGCGGTCCAGGCGGCCGATCCTGATCCGGTCGGCGACCATCTGGGGATCGTGGCCGACGCGGAGCGACTCGTGTCGCACCACTTCGTGTGCACCAACGGCGGATATGCCGGCTGGTACTGGTCCGTGAGCGTCTCGCGTGCTCCGGGCGCCGAAGCCGTCACCATCAACGACGTCGTGCTGCTGCCCGGCGATGCGGCGATCACGACACCGGAGTGGACGCCCTACAAGGAGCGCATCCGTCCCGGCGACCTCAGCCCCGGTGACGTGCTGCCTCCCGAGGAGGACGACCTGCGCCTGGTGCCTGCGTGGACCGCAGGTGACGGAGATGAGCAGACGCCCGACCGGTTCTTCGCCCGCGACGTCGGCCTCGGCCGTGAGTGGGTGCTGTCCATCGAGGGCCGGGAGATGGCCGCGGACCGCTGGCACGCCGGCGACCACGGCCCCGACACCGCGATGGCCAAGGAGGCCAAGGGTGTCTGCGGCGACTGCGGCTTCCTCATCAGCCTCGCCGGGGACCTGTCCGATCGATTCGGGGTCTGCGGCAACGGCATGGCGAACTCCGATGGCCGGGTCGTCTCGCTCGAGCACGGGTGTGGGGCCCACTCGGACGCCCGTCTGAAGCGGTCAGCCTCGGCGCCCGCGCTGCCGCCGCCGGTGTTCGACACCGTCACCGACGACGACGTCGATCTCTCGTGACCTGATTCACTGCTGCACGAGGGTGTGAAATTCGCCCTCACCCCGTATGGTTGCGTGATGCAACAAAATGATCTGGCGACACGCCCCAGCACTGACGACCACGCGACACCGGCCACGACGCCGGTGCCTGCCAGCACGACGGCGCTGACCCATCGCCAGATCCTCGAGGTGCTGTTCGGGCTGCTGGCCGCGCTGTTCACCGCGATCCTCAGCTCGACGATCGTGTCGAACGCCCTGCCCACGATCATCGCGGACCTGGAGGGCTCCCAGACCCAGTACACCTGGGTGGTCACGTCGTCGCTGCTGGCCATGACCGTGTCGACGCCGGTCTGGGGCAAGCTGTCGGACCTGGTGAACAAGAAGACCCTCGTGCAGATCTCGATCATCATGTTCGTGATCGCCTCGATGGCCGCCGGCTTCTCGCAGTCGGTGCCGCAGCTGATCTCGATGCGCGTCGTGCAGGGCCTGGCCATGGGCGGGCTGACCGCCAACGCCCAGTCCATCATCGGCTCGGTCATCCCCCCGCGCGAGCGCGGTCGGTACAGCGGCTACATGGGCGCCACGATGGCCGTCGCCACGGTCAGCGGACCGTTGCTCGGCGGTGTCATCGTCGACACCCCCGGCCTCGGCTGGCGCTGGACGTTCTTCGTCTGCGTGCCGCTGGCCGTCGTCAGCCTCTTCGTCCTGCAGAAGTACCTGCACCTCGCCACGGTCCGCCGCAAGATCAACTTCGACTACGCCGGTGCCGTGCTGATCGCCATCGCGGCGAGCCTGCCCTTGCTGTGGGTCACCTTCGCAGGTGGGACCTTCGACTGGATCTCGTGGCAGACCGCGGCGTTCCTCGGCGGCGCCCTCCTGGCCGGCGCCCTGGCGGTGCGGGTCGAGCTGACCCACCCCGAGCCCCTCGTCTCGATGACCGTCATCCGCGAGCGCACCACCGCACTGGCCATCATCGGTAGCATCGCCGTGGGCATCGCGATGTTCGGCGGCTCGGTCTTCATCGGTCAGTACTTCCAGGTCGCGGGCGGTCACAGCCCGACCGTGGCCGGTCTGCTCACCATCCCGCTGATGCTCGGCTCGCTCGTCGGCACCATCACCTCAGGACAGCTGATCACGCGATTCGGCCGCTGGCGGCGCTTCCTCATCATCGGCTCGGTCTCGCTGATCGTGGGCATGGGCCTGCTCGGCCTGATCGACCACACCACGTCGGAGCTGTACGTCATGGTGTCCCTGGCCTTCCTGGGCGTGGGCATGGGCATGCTGCTGCAGAACTACGTGCTCGCCGTCCAGAACACCGTCGACGTCACGCAGGTCGGCTCGGCCAGCGCTGCGGTGGCGTTCTTCCGCTCCCTCGGCGGCGCCGTCGGCGTCTCGGTGCTCGGTGCGATCCTGGCCGCTCAGGTGAAGGGGGACGTCACCACCAAGCTGGCTGCGATCGGCGTGAAGGGAACTGGCGGCGGTTCCCTGCTCGACGTCGGCAACCTGCCGGCACCGGTCGCGGAGATCGTCCGCTCTGCCTACGGCGACGCCACCGGCACCATCTTCGTGGTCGGCGCGGTCGTCGCGGTGTTCAGTCTCGTCACTGCACTGATGATCCGCGAGGTCCCGCTGCGCACCACGGTCGAGAAGACCGACTGAGCTCAGCGGCGCACGCGGCGACCGGGCTGCAGGTGCAGTGCGTTGCGGCGGCGGCGACAGTACTCGATGCCGATGAGTCCGAGGCCGAAGCCCGCGAGCGCGGTCCACAGCCACCAGGTGCGGCCCTGCTCCTCCAGGTTGCCGAGGAACGGCAGCATCGCGATGGCGGCGACGCCCCAGAGGATGGTGCCGACGGTCATGGTGCGCACCCCGTCGACGTCCATGGGCTCGACCTCGGCGACGCGGTGCGTGGTGTGGCCGATCTCGAGCTCGGTGATCTCCGGGCGACCGAACTCATGACGGCGCGCGGCCCGGTCCAACCGGGCGATCTCGCGCGAGCCCATCTTGCGCTCGATCGTCTCGGGGCCGTCGCCGTCGTGGATGATCCAGTCGTCGGTCACACCGCCAGCGTACCTGTCATGCTGGACAGGCCATGAATCCGCGCCACCGACGCCTCCTGATACCCGGACTGCTCACCATCTTGATCGTCGTCGTCGTGATCACGTCGCTCGCCCATCGGGCCGATGCGGCCGAGGACCCGGCGGCGAGCCGAGTGAGCGTGTTGTCCGATCCCCGCATCGTCGAGGCCAGCGGGCTGGCGATCAGCGCCCGGTTCGACGATCTCGCCTACGTCATCAACGACTCCGGCCAGTCACAGCAGGTCTACGCGATCACGATATCGACCGGTGCAGTCGTCGGTGTCACGACGGTCACCGGTGCGACGTGGCGCGACAGCGAAGCGCTCTCGATCGACGACGACGGGACGCTGTGGGTGGCCGACACCGGCGACAACCTGGTCAACCGCGACGACGCGGCCCTGTATGCGTTCGCCGAGCCGGGGCCTGGCGACCGGACGGTCGAGGCGACGAGGTACCCGGTGTCCTACGAGGACGGACCCGCGGACGTGGAGGCGCTGCTGATCCAGCCCCGGACGGGGGCCACGTACCTGATCAGCAAGGGTTTCGTCGGGGGCGACGTGTTCGTGCTGCCGGAGCCGCTGAGCACCTCGGAGGCCAACGTGGCCACCACGGTGGGCCGTGCCCCGGGCCTCGTCACGGACGGAGCCTTCACCCCTGACGGCAAGCTCGTGCTGCTGCGCACCTACGTGGAGGTCCGGGAGCTCGACCCGAAGGACTGGTCCGAGACGCGCACCATCGAGACTCCGCCGATGCGCCAGAGCGAGATGATCGCCGCCGATCGCGATGGCAGCACGTTCCTGATCGGCAGCGAGGGCGCCGCGTCGCCGCTGATCCGGGTGAAGATCCCCGACGGCTCGGAACCGACAGCTGCCGCACCCACACCCACGAAGGATCCCGTGCCGATCGACTCCAACGGCGACCCGCGAGCCAGTCAGGGATTCGCGGGCAAGCCGTGGGTGGGTGCCGGCGTCCTGCTGCTGGCCCTGTTCGGCATCAGCATCTGGATCGCCCGCCGCGACTGACCGGCAGCCCGGGCCAGCGCCGGATCGGGCTGCCAGTAGTCTTCGCCGCGGTGGTCGTCGGTCCGGTCGTCTTGAGCTCCGGGTCCTGACAGGGCTGCCTCCAGCCGAAGAATTCCGAGGAGCGACATGTCCACGACGACCCTGCCCAACCGGGTGGACGACTACTTCCAGATCAGCCAGAGAGGCTCGTCGGTCGCCCGCGAGGTCCGGGGCGGAGTCGTCACCTTCCTGACGATGGCCTACATCATCGTGCTCAACCCGATCGTGCTGTCCGGTGTGGCCGACGCTGACGGCCGCTACCTCGGCGGCGGTACCGAGCCCGGATCGGGATTCGCCACGATCGCCGCCGTGACTGCCCTGGTCGCCGGTGTCATGACGATCCTGATGGGCGTGGCGGCCAACTTCCCGCTCGCTCTGGCCACCGGCCTCGGACTCAATGCCTTCGTGGCCTACTCGGTGGCGACCCAGATGACCTGGGCCGACGCGATGGGCCTGGTCGTCCTGGAGGGCCTGGTCATCCTGGTGCTGGTGCTGACCGGTTTCCGCAAGGCGGTGTTCGACGCCGTGCCGCGCGAGCTGAAGACGGCCATCGCGGTCGGCATCGGCCTGTTCATCACCCTCATCGGTCTGGTCGACGCCGGCTTCGTGCGCACCACCGGCATCCCGGCGCCGCCGATCCAGATGGGCATCGGCAACCAGCTGTCCGGCTGGCCCGTGCTGGTCTTCATCATCGGGCTGCTGCTGATGATCACGCTGCACGCGCGCCGGGTGCCCGGTGCCATCCTGATCGGCATCGCGGTCACCACCGTCATCGCCGGGATCGTCAACGCCCTCGTCGACATCCCGGCCGGAGCAGGCGATCCGACGTCGAAGGGCTGGAATCTCAACGTGCCCTCGTGGCCCGACTCCTTCTTCCAGCTGCCCGACTTCTCCCTGTTCGGCGAGTTCTCGTTGTTCGGGTCCGTCGAGCGCGTCGGTGTCGTGACCGCATCCCTGCTGGTCTTCACCCTGCTGCTGGCCGACTTCTTCGACACGATGGGCACCATGACGGCCGTCGGCGCCGAGGCGGGTCTCAACGACGAGGACGGCACCCCGCCGAGCGCACAGCGCATCCTGGTCGTGGACTCCCTGGCCGCGGTGGCCGGTGGCGCCGGCGGCGTCTCCAGCAACACCTCGTACATCGAGTCGGCCGCCGGCGTGGGCGACGGCGCCCGCACCGGCTTGGCATCGGTCGTCACGGGGGCGTTGTTCCTGCTGTCGACGTTCGCGGCGCCCCTGGTGCAGCACATTCCCAGCGAGGCCGCCGTGCCGGCGCTGGTGCTGGTCGGCTTCTTGATGATGAGCCAGGTCAAGCACATCAGCTGGGACGACGAGGAGATCGCCATCCCGGCGTTCTTCACCATCGTGCTGATGCCGTTCACCTACTCGATCACCGCGGGCATCGGCGCGGGGTTCATCACCTACGTGCTGCTCAAGATCGTCAAGGGCAAGGCCGCCGCGTTGCACCCCCTGATGTGGGTGGTGTCGGTGTTGTTCGTGGTGTACTTCGCGATCGACCCCATCAGCCGGTGGCTCACCTGAGTCGTAGGTTGGACCCATGTTGATCGCACTCGGTGACAAGACCCCACACGTCGACGACACGGCCTGGGTGGCGCCCAACGCCACGCTGGCCGGGTCGGTGCGCCTCGGCCCCGGCGCCAGCATCTGGTACGGCGCGGTGCTGCGGGCCGACAACGAGCCCATCACGATCGGCGCGCGCTCCAACGTGCAGGACAACTGCTCCTTCCACGTCGACCATGGCCGGCCGGTCACTCTCGGCGAGGGCGTCTCGGTCGGCCACAACGCGGTCGTCCACGGCGCCACGATCGGCGATCACGTGCTGATCGGCATGGGCGCAGTCGTCATGAACGGCGCCGACATCGGCGCCGAGTCCATGGTGGCTGCCGGGTGCCTGGTCACCGAGGGCACGGTCGTGCCGCCCCGCTCCCTGATCGCGGGCGTGCCCGGCAAGGTGCGGCGCGACCTCACCGACGATGAGATCGAACGGCTGCACCAGAACGCCCGCACCTACGAGGAGCACCGCGACCTGCACCGCGACGGACGCGTGACGCAGTGACTCGCGAGCGGACTGTCAGAGGTGATCGACCACCCAGTCGATGCAGCGGGTCAGGGCAGTGACGTCGTCGGGGTCGACGGCGGGGAACATGCCGACCCGCAGCTGGTTGCGGCCGAGGCCGCGGTAGCTGTCGACGTCGACGACGCCGTTGTCGCGCAGCGCGCTGCTGACCGCGTTCTGGTCGACGCCGTGCAGGTCGATCGTGCCGACGACCTGGGAGCGTTCGGCAGGCGCGGTGACGAACGGGGTGGCGAACGAGGACTGCTCGGCCCACGCGTACAGCCGCGACGACGAGTCGGCGGTGCGGGTCGCGGCCCAGTCGAGGCCTCCGCGATCGAGCATCCAGCGAGTCTGCTGCTCCATCAGGAACAGCGTCGCGATGGCCGGGGTGTTGTAGGTCTGGTCGTGGCGTGAGTTGTCGATCGCGGTGGGCAGGTCCAGGAACGCCGGGATGTACCGGCCACTCGCCTCGACCTGTGCGGCCCGCTCCATCGCGGCGGGGGACATCAGCGCGATCCACAGGCCACCGTCGGACGCGAAGCCCTTCTGGGGCGCGAAGAAGTAGACATCGGTCTGGCTCACGTCGACCGACAGGCCGCCCGCGGCCGAGGTGGCGTCGACGATCATCAGCGCGTCATCGGCTGCGTCGTCGACGCGAGCCACCGGCACCATGACCCCGGTGGACGTCTCGTTGTGGGCCCACGAGTAGACGTCGACGCCCGCCGTCGCGTGGGGCAGGGGGTGGGTGGACGGATCGGTCTCGAGGACCTCCGGGGTCGCCAGCCATGGCGCCCGCTCGACGGCGGTGGCGAACTTGCGACTGAACTCACCGTGCACCAGGTGCTGGCTCCTGTGGCGCACCAGCCCGAATGCTGCCGCGTCGAAGAAGGCGTGCGATCCGCCGACGCCGAGCACCACCTCGTACCCCTCTGGCAGGGCGAACAGATCTGCCAGGCCCGCGCGCAGCGAGCCGACGAGCTGCTTCACCGGCGGCTTGCGGTGCGACGTGCCCATGACGTCGGACGCCGCGAGTGCCTGGAGGGCCTCGATGCGCACCTTCGACGGTCCCGATCCGAAACGACCGTCGGCAGGCAGCAGGTCGGCGGGGATCTTCACCCGCCCAGTTTGTCAGGGTGACCGCGCCGGTGCCCAATCGCGCGAGGCACGGTGCCCAATCATGGGCTGGCTGAAACGGTGTTGCCGTCGTCACGTTCCTCACATTCGGTGGCGGCGGTCACACAGTGTTCGTACGATGCCCCCTATGCCCTCCGAACCGGTGTCCGACCCGGGATTCGTCGCCGTTCCCCTCGCCGACGGCTTCGACTCCACCCGCGAAGCGTGGGAGAAGGCGACCGCTGCCGTGCTCCGCAAGACTCGTCGCCTGGCCGAGGACGCCGACGACGGTGCGGCTTGGTCCGTCCTGACGACCACGACCCTCGACGGCATCGACATCACGCCGCTGGGCACCGCAGATCTGGACACTCCCGACCCGGGCCTGCCCGGTCAGGCGCCGTTCACCCGCGGGACGACCGCGGCTCGCGAGCTGGAGGGCTGGGACAACCGCGCCTGGTTCGCCGATCCTGATGGCGAGCGCACCGCGACCGACGTCGCCGCCGACCTCGACAACGGTGTCAACTCGTTGTGGCTGTCCCTCGGCACCGGCGGCACGCCCATCGACGCCCTCGCCGCGATCCTCGAGCCGGTGCTCGTCGATCTCGCCGCAGTGGTGCTCGACGCACCGCACCAACCCCTCGAGGCC
>JBBSRN010000063.1:0-11625 GCA_038242985.1 Propionibacteriales bacterium
CACCGAGCCATCGGTGGTGGCAGCGGCCGAACGACTCGCGGTGACGCCCGGCCAGGTGATCCTGCGCTGGCAGCTGCAGATCGGCGCGCTGCCGATCCCGAAGTCCGCGACGCCGTCGAGGCAGCGCGAGAACCTGGACGTCCTCGGGTTCGAGCTGACCGACGACGAGGTCGCCGCCATCACGGCCCTGGGTCGTGTGGACGGCCGCCTGTTCGGTGGCGATCCCGACACCCATGAGGAGATGTAGGCGCACTGCCTAGACTCAGCGGGTGAGAATCGTCTTTGCCGGTACCCCCGAGGTCGCCGTGCCCAGCCTCGAGGCGCTCGTGGCAAGTCGGCACGAGGTGGCCGCCGTCATCACCCGGCCCGACGCCGCGGCGGGGCGGGGGCAAGCGGTGCGGTCGTCCCCGGTCGCCGAGGCCGCCCGGGCCCACGGCATCGAGGTGCTGACGCCGCAGAAGCCCTCGGATCCGGCCTTCCTGGCTCGGCTGCGCGAGATCGCGCCGGCGTGCATCCCGATCGTCGCGTACGGCGCGCTGATCCGTCGCGAGGCACTGGACCTGCCTGAGTTCGGCTGGATCAATCTGCACTTCTCGGTGCTCCCCGCCTGGCGTGGCGCCGCCCCGGTGCAGCGCGCGATCATGGCCGGCGACGAGATCACCGGCGCGACCGTGTTCTCCCTGGTCGAAGCCCTCGACGCCGGTCCGGTGCTCGGCTCCATCACCGAACGCATCCGTGAGGACGACACCGCGGCCACCCTGCTCGATCGGTTGGCCGACTTCGGCAGCCATCTGCTCGTCGACGTCCTGGACCACGTCGAGGACGGTGACGTCGGTCCGGTGGCGCAGCCGGAGGAGCACATCTCCTACGCCGCGAAGCTGAGCACCGAGGACGGCCGGATCGACTGGAACCGTCCGGCATTCGCCATCGACCGGCACATCCGTGGCTGCACCCCGGCGCCCGGTGCGTGGACGACGTGGGGTGGCGATCGGCTGAAGGTCGGTCCCGCCACGATCTCCGCCGAGGCGACCCTCGACGTCGGCCAGGTCGCGATCGGCAAGCGCGAGGTGCGGGTCGGCACCACCACGACCGACCTCGTGCTGGGTGAGGTGCAGGCCGTCGGCAAGAAGCGCATGCCGGCCGCCGACTGGGGTCGCGGACTCGGGGCCGTGAACGGGGCGATGTTCGCATGACCGATCCGGTGCGCTCCATCGCCTTCCATGCGCTGCGCGCGGTGAGCGAACGTGACGCCTACGTCAATCTCGTGCTGCCCGGCATGCTCGTCGAGCACTCGGTCGAGGGTCGTGACGCGGCCTTCGCCACCGAGCTGGTGCACGGCACCCTGCGACGCCGCGGCACGTACGACGCGATCCTCGACCGGGTGGCCAGCAAGGGCATCGGTTCGATCGACCCGGCCGTGCTCGACGCGCTCCGGCTCGGCACGCACCAGCTGCTCAGCATGAGGGTCCCGCCGCATGCGGCCGTCTCGACCACGGTGGACATCGTGCGGCGCGAGATCGGCCACAAGCCGGTGAGCTTCGCGAACGCCCTGCTGCGCAAGATCGGTCAGAAGGACCTCGACGGGTGGGTGGCGCTGCTCACCGAGGGGCTGGACGAGGACGACGCGCGAGCGATCCGACAGTCGCATCCGCGGTGGATCGTCGAGGCACTGCGTGACGCGCTCGGAGGTCACGCCACGCAGATCGACAAGCTGCTGGCCGCCAACAACGTCCCGCCGCGGGTGAGCCTCGTCGCGCGGCCTGGCCTGTGCGAGCCGCAGGACCTGCCGGGCACTCCCGGGCACCTGTCGCCGTACGCGCGGATCCTCGAGGCCGGCGCACCGGGCGACATCGCAGCGGTGCGCGAAGGACGTGCGGGCGTGCAGGACGAGGGATCGCAGCTGGTGGCGGTTGCCGCCGCCGAGGCCAGCATCGACGGATCGGACGCCCGGTGGCTCGATCTCTGCGCCGGACCCGGTGGCAAGGCAGCGCTGTGGGGTGCGATCGCCGCTCAGCGAGGCGCTGTCGTCGTGGCCAACGAGATGCAGCCGCACCGCGCCGAGCTGGTGCGGCAGACGGTGCGCCGGCTCACCAACGTCGAGGTCACCGAGCACGACGGCCGAGCAGGTCCATGGGAGCCCGGCTCGTTCGACCGCGTGCTGGTCGACGCCCCGTGCACCGGTCTCGGCGCTCTCCGGCGGCGACCGGAGTCGCGCTGGCGGCGTCAGCCCTCCGATCTCGACCAGCTGGTGCCGCTGCAGGAGGCGTTGCTCACGCGCGCCCTCGACCTGGTGCGTCCCGGTGGCGTCGTCACCTACGCCACCTGTTCACCCCACGTGCGGGAGACCTCGGGTGTTCTCGCGGCAGTTCTCGATGCGCACCCCGCCGTGTCGGTGGAGTCCACCCACCAGTGGTGGCCGCACATCGACGGCACCGACGCGATGTTCTGCGCCGTCCTCCGTCGCGAATGACATGCCGATAGGCTCATCACGTGGGTATCCAGATCTCGCCGAGCATGCTGTCCGCGGACTTCGCCAATCTTGAGACCGAGGCGGCCCGCATCGCCGGGGCCGACTGGCTGCACATGGACGTCATGGACAACCACTTCGTGCCCAACCTGACCCTCGGCGTGCCGGTCATCGAGGCGCTCGCGAAGATCGCGACCCAGCCCATCGACGCCCACCTGATGATCGAGGACCCCGATCGTTGGGCTCCGGCGTTCGTCGAGGCGGGCGCCGGTAGCGTCACCTTCCACGTCGAGGCGGCCGCCGCCCCGGTGCGCCTGGCTCGTGAGATCCGCGCCCAGGGCGCACGTGCCTCCATGGCGCTCAAGCCGGCGACGCCGATCGAGCCCTACGAGGACCTGCTGCCCGAGCTCGACATGGTGCTGATCATGACCGTCGAGCCCGGATTCGGTGGCCAGAAGTTCCTCGACCTCTGCCTGCCCAAGATCGAGCGGGCCCGCCGGCTGATCGATCGACACGGTGGCGACATCTGGTTGCAGGTCGATGGCGGCGTCTCGGCCGAGACGATCGAGCGTTGCGCTGCCGCCGGCGCTGACGTGTTCGTGGCGGGATCGGCGGTCTTCGGCGCCGACGACCCCGACGCCATGATCTCGACGCTGCGCGGACTTGCCGAAGGTCACACTCCGCCTGCCCACGCGGCCCAGTAGACTCAACCCCATACGAGCAGATGCTCGCGTGCTCCGGGGTCGGTGCAATTCCGAACCGGCGGTCATAGTCCGCGACCCGCGGTCCCACTTCGGTGGAGCCCGGTTGAGCCGGTGGAATTCCGGCACCGACGGTGAAAGTCCGGATGAGAGGCGCACGCAGGTGACGCGGCACGCGTGTCACCTGACCCCGGGTCGCGCGCGCAGCGACACCGGAGGACCAGATGGCCAGCGACATCGAGACCGACGCGATGCGTCGCGCGCTCGAGACCGCGCAGTCTCGGGGCAACGCGCTGCCCAATCCCACCGTCGGGTGCGTGCTGCTGGATCCCGACGGCCGCGAGATCGCGCACGGTGCGACGGTCCGCCACGGGGCGCACGCCGAGATCGAGGCGCTGCAGATGGCCGGTACTGCCGCCCGGGGCGCGACCGCGGTCGTCACCCTCGAGCCCTGCAACCACACCGGTCGCACCGGTCCCTGCTCCGAGGCCCTCATCGAGGCCGGCGTCGTGCGCGTCGTGTTCTCCCAGACCGACCCCCACGCCGCAGCGACCGGTGGTGCGGGCGCGCTGGCAGCAGCAGGCATCTCGGTCGAGTCCGGGGTGCTGGCCGGCGAGACGGCTGACCTGAACGCGCCATGGGCGTTCGCGGTGACCAACGGACGGCCGTTCGTGACCTGGAAGTACGCCGCGACTCTAGACGGTCGCAGTGCGGCGCCCGACGGGACCAGCCGGTGGATCACCGGACCTGAGGCTCGCCGAGACGTGCATCGGTTCCGCTCGGCCACCGACGCGATCGTGGTGGGCACCGGCACCGTGCTGGCCGACGATCCTCGACTGACAGTGCGCGACGACCACGACGAGCCGTTGCCGTACGACCTGCAGCCCCTGCGTGTCGTGGTGGGGGACACGGCGCTCCCGGCCGCCGCGCGGGTGCTCGCAGCCGACGCCCCATCGCTGGTGGTCGCGGCTGCCGATCCGGCCACCGTGCTGGCGCAGCTCGCCGATCGAGAGATCCGGCACGTCTGGCTCGAGGGCGGGCCGCGGCTGGCCGGTGCCTTCTGGGACGCAGGCCTGATCGATCGCGTGATCGGCTACCTGGCCCCGGCGATGCTCGGCGCCGGGAGACCTGCGCTCGAAGGCGGCGCCACCACCCTGGCCGATCGTCGCCCGATCGCCATCTCGGACCTGCGCCAGGTCGGCCCAGACGTCCGCATCATCGGCGCACCCGCGCCACTGCCACGAGAGGATCCCAGCTGATGTTCACCGGACTGGTGGAGGAGAAGGGCACGATCACGGCCATCGAGTCGTGGGGTGACGCGGTACGGCTCACCGTTCGAGGGCCGGTCGTGACCGGCGACGCCGAGCACGGCGCCTCGATCGCGGTCAACGGTTGCTGCCTGACGGTCATGGCCCAGAGCGCCGACACGTTCAGCGCCGACGTCATGGCCGAGTCGTTGGACAAGACCTCGCTCGGGGATCTCTTGGTCGGTGACGAGGTCAACCTCGAACGCGCGATGGCCGTCGGGCAACGACTCGGCGGCCACATCGTCCAGGGCCACGTGGACGGCACCGGCCGCCTGATCGATCGCACCCCCAGCGAGCACTGGACGATCCTGCGCCTCGAGATGCCTGCTGCGCTCGCGCGCTACCTGGTGCCCAAGGGGTCCATCACGGTCGACGGCACGTCGTTGACCGTGGTCGAGGTCCACGACGCGGACTCCGGCGGACCGGCCTGGTTCTCGGTGTCCCTGATCCCCACCACCCTCGCCGACACCACCCTCGGCACCCTCACCCCGGGCAACCGGGTCAACCTCGAGGTCGACATCCTCGCCAAGCACGTCGAGCGGCTGCTGGCTCGCCAAGAAATCATGCACCGTGAAGGAGACACCCATGAGTGAGCACCGCGCACCAGACAGCACGGCCATCCGCCTCGACAGCATCGAGCAGGCCATCGCGGACATCCGCGACGGCAAGGCGGTCGTGGTCGTCGATGATGAGAACCGCGAGAACGAGGGCGACATCATCTTCGCGGCCAGCAAGGCCACGCCGGAGCTGATGGCATTTCTCGTCCGGTACTCCAGCGGGTTGGTGTGTGCCCCGACCACCGGGGAGATCCTCGACCGCCTCGCGATCCCGCTGATGACCCCGCACAACCGCGAGAAGATGCGCACGGCGTACACGGTCTCGATCGACGCCCGCGACAACATCACCACCGGCATCTCGGCCTCCGACCGGGCCCGCACGTGCCGGGTGCTCGCCGACTCGGCCACCGAGCCGTTCGAGCTGAACCAGCCCGGTCACATCATCCCGTTGCGCGCCAAGGCCGGGGGAGTGCTGGAGCGTGCCGGACACACCGAGGCCGCCGTCGACCTGACCCGTCTGGCCGGGCTGACGCAGGCCGGCGTCATCGGCGAGGTCCTGCACGACGACGGGACGCTGCAGCGACTGCCGGCGTTGCGTGAGTTCGCCGACGAGCACGGGTTGTCGCTGGTCTCGATCGAGGACCTGCAGATCCACCTGCGCCTGCACGAGTCGCAGACCGACCTGCTGGCCACGACCCGCCTCCCCACCGAGTTCGGCGAGTTCACCGCGCACGGATTCCGCGACCGCATCGACGAGGCCGAGCACATCGCGCTGGTGTTCGGCGACCTCGACGCCGTGCTGGCCGCCGGCGGGGACGTGCTGACGCGCATCCATTCCGAATGCCTGACCGGAGACGTGCTGGGCTCGCGCCGCTGCGACTGCGGTCCGCAGCTGGAGCTGTCGATGACCGAGATCACCCAGCACGGCGTGGGCGTCGTGGTCTACCTGCGCGGGCACGAGGGCCGTGGCATCGGTCTGCTGCACAAGCTGCGGGCGTACGCCCTGCAGGACACCGGCGCCGACACCGTCGACGCCAACCTCGAGCTGGGCTTCGGGGAGGACGAGCGCGACTACGCCGCCGGCGCTCAGATCCTCCGCGCACTGGGCATCACCTCGGTGCGACTGCTGACCAACAATCCGGACAAGACGACCGCGCTCGAGTCGTACGGCGTCAAGGTCGCCGAGCGGGTGCCGTTGCTGATCGCACCCAACCCCGACAGCCTGCGCTACCTGCAGACCAAGGCCGAACGCATGGGCCACGACCTGCCTGGCCTGATGAACGATGACCTGACCAAGGGGGAGAGCGCGTGAGCGGCGCGGGAGCACCGGACCTGCACGTCGACGCCGAGGGGGCCCGCGTGGTCATCGTCGCGTCGTCGTGGCACACCGAGGTCATGGACGGGCTGGTCGCCGGTGCGCGGGCCGCCCTGGTCGATGCCGGCGTGACCGAGGTCGAGCTGGTGCGCGCGCCGGGATCGTTCGAGCTGCCGATCCTGTGCCAGGCCGCTGCTCGCGGCGGAGCGGACGCGGTCATCGCGCTCGGAGTGATCATCCGCGGCGGCACGCCGCACTTCGAGTACGTCTCGGCCGCCGCCACCGACGGGCTCACCCGCGTCGCACTGGACACCGGCGTCCCCGTCGGCTTCGGACTCCTGACCTGCGACACCGACGAGCAGGCCCTGGACCGAGCCGGGCTCCCCGGATCGCGCGAGGACAAGGGCCGCGAAGCCGTCGAGGCCGCCCTCGCGACCCGCTCCCTCCTGACCCGGATGTTGCGTTCGCGCTGAGGCTGACGTTCTGACCTCAACACGCTGGCGAGTCGCGTCGGAACGTCAGGCTCAGCGCGAAGGTGGGTGACCGCCCGGGGCGAGGGGAACGCCGATAGGCTGGGTCACGATGAAGACCTTCGAGGATCTGTTCGCGGAGCTCGCCGACAAGGCGGCCCGCCGACCCGACGGCTCGCGCACCGTCGCCGAGCTCGATGCTGGTGTGCACTCGATCGGCAAGAAGCTGGTCGAGGAGGCTGCCGAGGCGTGGATGGCAGCTGAGCACGAGGGTCCGGAACGCACCGCCGAGGAGATCAGCCAGCTCCTCTACCACGCCCAGGTCATGATGCTGGCTGCCGGAATCTCGCTCGACGACGTCTACTCACACCTGTGACAGGTCGACGCCCTCGCTGCCGCTGAGTGCGTCGGTCCGTGCCTCATCGCCCGTCACAGACACCCCGAAGGACATGCCATGCTCAAAGTCGCCGTTCCCAACAAGGGCGCCCTGGCCGAGTCGGCCGCCCAGATGCTGAGCGAGGCCGGCTACCGGCAGCGTCGCAACGCCAAGGACCTGGTCGCGCTCGACCCCGAGAACGACGTCGAGTTCTTCTACCTGCGTCCGCGCGACATCGCCATCTACGTGGGACAGGGGACCCTCGATGTCGGGGTCACCGGTCGCGACCTGCTGATGGACTCCGGTGCCAAGGCTGCCGAGAACATCTCGCTCGGCTTCGGTGCCTCGACCTTCCGCTTCGCCGCCCCGGTGGGTGCGATGAGCACGATCGAGGACCTCGCCGGCAGCCGCATCGCGACATCGTACGAGGGCATCGTCGGTGATTATCTGGCCCAACGCGGCATCAAGGCCGACGTGGTGCGGCTCGACGGTGCGGTCGAGTCCTCGATCCGACTGGGCGTCGCTGACGCCATCGCCGACGTCGTGCAGACCGGCAGCACGCTGCGCCAAGCGGACCTGGAGGTGTTCGGAGACCCGATCCTGTCCTCCGAGGCGATCCTGATCACCCGCCAGGGCGCTGCCGATCCGGCCGGTTTCGAGGTGTTCAAGCGTCGTCTCGACAGCGTCATCGTGGCGCGCACCTACGTGATGATGGACTACGACATCCCCAGCGACGCCGTGGAACGGGCGGTCCGGCTGACCCCGGGGATCGAGTCTCCGACGGTGTCGCCGCTGCATCGCGACGGATGGTCTGCGGTGCGTTCGATGGTGCCGCGCGATGACGCTCAGAAGGTCATGGACCAGCTCTACGACGTCGGCGCCCGGGCGCTCCTGGTGACGGACATCCTGGCATGTCGGATCTGAACATGCCCGAGCAGCGCTGGCGCCCGGGCGGAGCCCGTTACGTCGCGTACGGCGTCGCAGTGATCCTCGTGGTCATGACCGTCGTCATCGGCGCGGCCCTGCCCGAGGACATCACGTTCACGACCTTCGAGCTGATCACCCTGGCCCTGGTGCTGGGGTCGGCGCTCGCCATGCTGCACGGGGTCGGCCGCAGCCGGGTCGTCGCCGATGATCTCGGCGTGCGGATCCGCAACGGCTATCGCGACCACCAGATGGCGTGGGGGGACATCGAGGGCTTCGCGATGAACCGGGGCGAGCCGTGGCCGACGCTGGTCACCACCGGCGACGAACGGGTCATGCTGTTCGCCATCCAGGGCACCGACGGGCCCCGGGCACGCGCCGCGCTCGAGGACCTGCGCCAGCGGCTCGAGGCGCACCGATGAGTCACGACCGCACACTCGCCGAGCCACAGTTCCCCGGTGACGACGGCACCGTCGATCCACGCCTCGCCGCGGCACTCGGCGACGACGCAGCGGTGTTCACAGCCCTGCCCGAGGCGCGGGTCTTCGTGCCGATCGTCGCGATCCTCGGCGAGCGCACGCCGACCGGAGGGGACAAGAACGCAGACATGGCCGCCGTCCTGATGACCGGCGCCGATGGCCGCACGGCTCTGCTGGCGTTCAGCAGCATCGAGACGATGACGCACTGGAACGCCGACGCCCGACCGGTCCCCGTGCTCGGTGCGGACGCCGCCCGCGCAGCCCTCGACGAAGGTGCCACGGCGCTGCTGCTCGACCTGGGCTCGCCCAGCTTCACCGCAGTCGAGCTGGGTGCCGCGGACTGACCCTGGCGAGTCACTGCGTCAGTGCTCGCGAGTCGATTTCGCCAAGCATCGGCGCTCGTCGCTGGCCGTCATCGCTTCGAGGTGGCCGGCCTTCGCCGCCGGAACCAACGCGGCGAGCGGATCTGCGGGCGAGGTGTCGGCGAACTCGTGGCGCAATGCCTGCAGTGCCTGGTCGGGAAGGCGATCGGTTGCACGGAACTGCCCGTCCACCACGACCGAGCAACCGTCCGCCAGCCACACGGCACCGCCGATGGGCACGTCGATGGCGGTGGAGCCCTCGACGCCGGGTGACAGACGGATCGAGAACGTGCGGCCGACGAGGACCGGCGTCCGATCCGCTCGGCGGCTGACGTCATATCCGGCGAGCACGATGGCTGTGACCGTGACGTCGCCATTTCTGTCCTCGACGGACCACATCGATCGGTAGACGAACGGCGCGGACTCCGGCTGTGCGTCTCGGGGGAAGACACTGGCGATGTCGGTGATCACCTGGGCATCTGCGTTCCCGGGGCGTCGCAGTCCGTCGAGGACCTCGGTGACGAGGTCGTCGCGATCGAGATAACTCCCGAGTGCGGCAAGCACCGCGGCGGCGGCTTCCTTCTCAGTCGATGCCGCCCACACCCGCGGTTCGAGGAACGACGCCTTGATCGTCTGGGTCAGGACCCGTTGGACCTCGGGGATCTGGCCTCTCCAGCGAGCGGGTGCTCGCCGGGCCAGATCGCTCGGGGGCTCGACCGACTCCGAGGCCCAGTGGTGCGGCGCAGCCAGGTCACGGGGCTCCAGTGCTCGATCGTGGGATGCGCAGCCCCCGGCGAGCACCGCAACGAGCCCGATCAGCAGCACCGATGCCCGCACGACGTCCCCCCATGATCGACAAGCTGTCATGACGGTAGGACCCTCGGGGCAGTGTCGTGCCGACGTGTCCACAGGCCCACGCACGATTCACCTCGATCAGTGACTCCCGACCGGTGACGCAGTGACTCCCGGCCGGTGACGCAGTGACTCCCGACCGGTGACGCAGTGACTCCCGAGGGGGAATCGGTCGCGATTTCGCCCGACACCACGCGGACTGGTAGTCTTGGACGTGAAGTGGAGGCCACCTCCCACCTGCATGGTTGCGAAACCGTGGGGTTCTTGCCGGTTGACGGCGTCGGTTCTGCCGACGGGTCGACCGACGCGATCGGCAGCGGACGCGCTCCGCACGATCGTGGACCAGTGGCCTCCGTTTTGACGGAGGCCATTGCTGTGTCCTGACGATGGACCTCCACCCACGAACCCCCAGGAGGATCCATCACCACAGAGCTGCGCGTCAACGACCGAATCCGAGTGCCCGAAGTGCGTCTCGTCGGTCCTGGCGGTGAACAGGTCGGTATCGTGCGCATCGAGGATGCGCTGCGACTGGCGGCAGAAGCCGATCTCGATCTCGTCGAGGTGGCTCCCACTGCCCGTCCGCCCGTCTGCCGTCTCATGGACTACGGCAAGTTCAAGTACGAGACCGCGCAGAAGGCTCGTGAATCGCGTCGTAACCAGACGAACACCATCATCAAAGAGATGAAGCTGCGGCCCAAGATCGACCAGCACGACTACGACACCAAGAAGGGTCACGTCGTGCGGTTCCTGAAGGCCGGGGACAAGGTCAAGATCACGATCATGTTCCGCGGTCGTGAGCAGCACCGGCCCGAGCTGGGCTACCGGCTCCTGCAGCGCCTGGCCGGCGACGTCGAGGACCTCGGCTTCATCGAGTCCAACGCGCGCCAGGACGGTCGCAACATGACGATGGTGCTGGGGCCGCTGAAGAAGAAGTCTGAGGCGCAGGCCGAAGTGAAGGCCGAGAAGGCCAAGACCACTGCTGACCGGGTGGCCCACAAGGTGGCCGACGAGGCCGCCGACAAGGCGCACCGAGAAGAGCACCAGAAGTCCGCACCACCCAAGAAGCCCCGTCGACGTTCAGAGAACATCGACCCGGACATGGAGGCATAGATGCCCAAGTTCAAGCCCCACTCGGGAATGAAGAAGCGAGTCAAGCGCACCGGCAGCGGCAAGCTCCGCCGTCAGCAGGCGAACCGCTACCACCTCGCCGAGTCCAAGCCGTCCACGCGGATGCGCCGTCTCAACGGCACCACCGACGTGTCCAAGGCCGACACCGCCCGCGTCAAGAAGATGCTGGGCCTCTAGCCCTCCCTGACCCACAGACTGAAGGAGTACCGACATGGCACGCGTCAAGCGTTCAGTCAACGCCCAGAAGAAGCGCCGCGAGACACTCGAGCGCGCTTCGGGGTATCGCGGGCAGCGTTCGCGCCTGTACCGCAAGGCCAAGGAGCAGGTCACGCACTCGCTGGTCTACAGCTACCGTGACCGCAAGACCAAGAAGGGCGACTTCCGTCGTCTGTGGATCCAGCGCATCAACGCTGCGGTGCGTGCCGAGGGAATGACCTACAACCGGTTCATCCAGGGCCTGCGCCTGGCCGGCGTCGAGGTCGACCGCAAGGTCATGGCCGATCTCGCGGTGCACGAGCCGGCGGCCTTCTCGGCGCTGGTCAAGACGGCCAAGGACAATCTTCCGGCCGACGTCAACGCACCGGCAGCCTCCGCCTGACCCGGGAACGATCCGTACCAGTGGCGAGCACGCCCGCGGCGCCGCTCACCGTCCGATCAGGACGCGTGAAGCACGCCCGGCGGCTCGCC